>JBEKUL010000099.1:0-11974 GCA_049515055.1 Steroidobacteraceae bacterium
AAAGTAGAACAGGTATGCGGATATCGCTTGATGCAAGGTCGCTGGCGTTGCTCGTTTAAGGAAGGTTTGAATTTCACCGCTCGGAAGCGGTCACCCACATCCGGCGGCTTGGGTCGAGAATACTCATTGGCGATCGATGGACGCACATGGTCCCGCGACGGCGGCCACGAGTCGCTGGTGGCTCTACGGTCGTCCACTGGCGCGTCGCGACCCCTTTTCGGGTGCCTTGCCCGAGGATTACTCGTGATAGTCCTTCGGTGAAGGGGGGATTTAGCGCGGAAATCACCGGATTATGGCGACGCTGGCCCGCGACCGGTCAACTTCCGGTAGACCTCGACGCCACTCAACTGGTAGACCAACCGCTGGTTGCCGGTATCCTACCTTGGTAGTATATTAGTAAGATGAAAACGAAGACATCCCTTACCCTTTCCGGGGACCTCATCGCCAGGATCGACAAGCTGGCCGGTTCGAAGGTTTCCCGCTCTTCGTACATCGAACAGATCCTGAGGGACTTTGTGGACGGACGCGCTCAGGCTCGGAAGGACGCCCGGGAGATCGCGGCAATCAACCGTCACGCGGCTCAGCTTAACGCCGAGATGAGCGATGCACTTTCCTTTCAGGCCAATTCGGCGGATAAATGAGGCGGGGCGAGTTATATCGGGTCCGCCGACCTCCCGGTGATCCAAAACCGGCGCGTGTCTTCGTCGTCGTGAGCCGGCAGGCACTGATCGACTCGAATTACTCCACGGTTATCTGCGCCCCGGTGTTCACGCAACGCTACGACCTGCCAACGCAAGTTGCCGTGAGCACGGCCGAAGGCCTCAAGCACGAAAGCGCAATCCAATGCGATGGGCTGATGAGCCTTGAGAAATCGAGACTGACAGACTTTGTAGGCGAATTGGCGCCCAGCAAGCTGCGCGAGCTCGACAATGCCCTGATCGTCGCACTTGGGATTTCGACTGGGACGCGGCCGCCGGTCTGACGACCAATCCAGGCCATATCTAGCCTAACTTGCCGTCGCGCTGCCCGCGATCTCACGGCGCAATTTCAGATCCTGGTAGAGCGCGACCTGCGAGGCCGGGACCATCGGCAGCAGCACGATGTTGGCCAGCGCCGTGGCGAGCTGCATCACCATCTGCGCATCGGCAGAATCAGCGCGCCAAAGCGCCGCGAGCAGACCCGCCGCCAGCCCCGTGATGATCGATAACATGAGCACGACGAGCAACGCGACCGACAAGATGCTGGTGGAGCGCCACCAGTGGCCGCGAATGAGCTTGCGGCTCATATCGAGCGAACGCAGCGCGCCCGCATCGTCGGCGTAGACCGCGACCGGCCACAGGCACAAGGCGCCCAGATAATAAAACCCCGGCACCAACAGCAGGAGCAACCCGATCAGGATCAGGATCGTGCTCAGGATCGCCGCGATCACGGCGCGTCCCAGACGTGTAAATCCGATACGCAGCGCCTGCGCAAAGTCCATGCGCCGGCTGCCGGATGCGAACGCATATTGAGTCACGATCAGCGCGCCGTAGAAACCCAACGACAATACGCTTTGCAACAGGCTCGCCGCCATGATCGGCGGCTGACTGTAGGTATCGAGCAGCTGCATCGCACTTAAGCTCAGGCCTGCCCGGCGCGCATAGCTGAGCACGAATACGCCAAATGCCGCCGATACCAGCGAGGCGAGCAAAGCAATCGGTACGCAGCCCCGGAAGGACGCACGATACAAACTGATCGCCTGCTCGATGACGCCGTTGTGGGGCATTGGGGCTGTGGGTCGGATATACATGGCGCAGCTACCCTAAATCCACGAGTGCTCGGGCACCTTAAGAACGAAACAGCCGCGAGTACTGTGTTTCATGTCGTGCGCTGGCCAATGTCTGAGACACGACGCCGACGCCGATCTGCTCATCCTCGAGCGATCGCGCCCGCGCGATGAGCGCGGGCATCGTGTCGGTGAGCCGATAGAGCAGGCGCTGTCCGGCCGACTGGCCCAGGGGCACGAGCTTGACCGCGCAGAGCACCTGATTCTCGCTCCAGCCCCACAGATACCCGCTCAGCGTCTCAGTCTCCGGGATTTCCCAGCGCACGGCAGCCAGGCTGAACAGCGTCGCAAATGCGCCGGAGCGTTCAAGCCAGTCAAGCGTGGTGGGAATCTGCAGCTGCATCAATACGCGCGCGAGCGAGCGGCCCAGGTGCCGTTCCTGCGCGCGCGCCTCGAGCGTCTCACGCGCAGCCAGGAGCTGCGCGTTCCAGTACGCGAGCATCATCGTATCGTTGGCGCACCAGGCGCGATGCAGCCGCGCCAGGATTGGCAAATCCAGCGTGCCCACGCCGTGGCTCGAGAGGCCCTGCAGCCAATCGAGCGCACTGGCCTCATCGTGCACCCAGCCGGCCTGCACCGCGAATTCCAGGCCCTGCGAATAGGCGTAAGCGCCAATCGGCAGCGCGGGGCTGACCAGATGACAAAGGCGCAAGAGCGCGTGCGGATTAATGGCTGTGCCCGCTCGCGTCGTGGTATGCGCCCGCCTCGGGCTCGAATGGCGCCTGCTCGACCGTGAGCTGTGCACCCAGGCCGCGCGTGAGCTCATCCAGTACATGATCGTGGCTGTAGCGCAGCCAGAGCTCCCCGATCTGCAATGCCACGTGGCGATTGCCCAGATGATAGGCCACGCGCGCGAGCAGCCGTGGATCATCGGCGCGCACGGTCGAGACCCACTCGCTGGCTGCCCCGACTTCGACGACCCGGCCATCGCTGGTGAGCAAGAGATCCCCGCCGCGCAGAATCTGGCCGCGCGCGAGCACCACGCCGACCTCCTCGCCATCGGCCAGGTGCGCCCGAAAGCGGCTGCGGCATCGCAATTCGAACGGCAGTACCAGTTGCAGCTGCGCGGCACGCGGTTCAGTGAGCCGCTGCGAGATCAGCACGAGGGGCACGGCGCGGCTCAAAAGAGGAAATAGCGTTGCGCCAGCGGCAGCACGCGCGCCGGCTCGCAGGTCAGCAGCTCGCCGTCGGCGCGCACTTCATAGGTCTGCGCATCCACTTCGATGCGCGGCAGATAGTCGTTCAGCAGCAAATCGCGCTTGCCGATGCCGCGCGTGTCGTGCACGGCCACCATCCCTTTGCGCAGCCCGAGCCGCTCGCCGACCCCATCCTCGAGCGCCGCGCGGCTGACAAAGTTCACCGCGCACATCGAGCGTGCTGCACCGAGGGCTCCAAACATCGCGCGATAATGCACCGGCTGCGGCGTGGGTATGGAGGCATTCGGATCGCCCATCGGCGCGCCGACAATCATGCCGCCCTTGATGATCAGCGCCGGCTTGGCACCGAAGAATGCCGGCCGCCAGAGCACGAGGTCGGCGAGCTTGCCGACCTCGATCGAGCCCACTTCGTGCGCGATGCCGTGCGTGATCGCCGGATTGATCGTGTACTTGGCCACATAGCGGCGTGCGCGGAAATTGTCATTGCGCGCATTGTCCTGGGGGAGGGCTCCGCGCTGCAGCTTCATCTTGTGCGCGCTCTGCCAGCAGCGCGTGATGACCTCCCCGACGCGGCCCATGGCCTGCGAGTCCGAGGAGATCATCGAGAAGGCGCCCAGGTCGTGCAGGATGTCCTCGGCCGCTATGGTCTCGCGTCGGATGCGCGATTCGGCGAACGCGACATCCTCGGGGATGCCCGGATCCAGATGATGGCAGACCATCAGCATGTCCAGATGCTCATCGACGGTATTGATCGTGTAGGGCCGCGTTGGATTGGTCGAGGAGGGCAGCACGTGCGGCACGCCACAGGCCTTGATGATGTCCGGCGCATGCCCACCGCCCGCGCCTTCGGTGTGATAGGTGTGGATCGCACGGCCCTTGAACGCCGCAATCGTGTCCTCGACGAAGCCGCTTTCATTGAGCGTGTCGGTATGAATCGCGACCTGCACATCGAAGCGCTCCGCGACGCTCAGGCAATTGTCGATCGCGGCCGGTGTCGTGCCCCAGTCCTCGTGCAGCTTCAATCCCATGACACCCGCGCGGATCTGCTCCTCGAGCGGCAACGGCAGGCTGGCGTTGCCCTTGCCGAGCAGGCCGAAATTGATCGGCAATTCCTCCAGCGCCTGCAGCATGCGCGCAATGTGCCAGGGTCCCGGGGTGCAGGTGGTCGCCGCCGTGCCGGTCGCGGGCCCGGTGCCGCCGCCGATCATGGTCGTGACCCCGCTCATGAGCGCGTGCTCGACCTGCTGCGGGCAGATGAAGTGAATATGCGCATCGATCGCCCCGGCCGTCATGATCAGGCCTTCGCCCGCGATGGCCTCCGTGCCTGCGCCGATCACGATGGTCACGCCCGGCTGGATGTCCGGATTGCCGGCCTTGCCGATCCCCGCGATGCGGCCATCCTTCAGTCCCACATCCGCCTTGACGATGCCCCAGTGATCCAGAATCACGACGTTCGTGATGACCGTATCGACCACCTGTGCAGCTGCGCCCTGTCCCTGCCCCATGCCGTCGCGGATGACCTTGCCGCCGCCGAACTTGACCTCCTCGCCGTAGATCGCATGATCCTGCTCGATCTCGATCCACAGTTCCGTGTCGCCCAGACGCACCCGATCGCCCACTGTCGGGCCGAACATCTCGGCATAGGCTCCTCGCTCAATGCTCGTCATGACAATGGCCCCGAGATTCGCCCCTGAAACCCGTACACGATGCGCTCGCCATCGAGTGCTACCAGCTCGACCTCGCGTTGCTGCCCCGGCTCGAAGCGCACGGCGGTGCCCGCGGCGATGTTGAGCCTGAAGCCGCGCGCGCGTGCGCGCTCGAACTGCAGTGCGCGATTCGTCTCGTAGAAGTGATAGTGCGAGCCGACCTGGATCGGCCGATCCCCGCTGTTGGCAACCGTGATGCGACGCGTTTCGCGACCCGCATTCAACGTCAGCTCGCCCGGCGCCGTGATGATTTCGCCTGGAATCATGGGATCGGGTGATGCACGGTCACGAGCTTGGTGCCATCCGGAAAGGTCGCCTCGACCTGCACCTCGTGGATCATCTCGGGCACGCCCTCCATGACCTCATCGCGCTTGAGCAGCGTCGCGCCGAAGCCCATGAGCTCGGCGACGCTGCGCCCGTCGCGTGCCCCCTCAAGTATGGCGGCCGAGATATAGGCTACTGCCTCAGGGTAGTTCAGGCGCAGACCCCGGGCCTTACGCCGCTCGGCAACCAGAGCTGCCGTAAACAGCAGCAGTTTGTCTCGCTCGCGCGGCGATAACTCCATAGCCCTCTGCGCCTCTCTCAGGTCGCCCAGATGCGCGGCAGCACGGCCTCGCGCCCGAGCAATGCCGGACGCAGCACTTGCCACCAGCGCACGAAGGCTCCCTTCAGTTGATCGGTGCGCTGCGCTATGGCGCGACACACCAGCACGTCATCCACGAGCGTACAGGCAATCGTGATGCCGGCACAAATTTCAGCCCCCTCGGCATCCCCGTGCGCGCCGCCGCTGCCCTCCAGAGCCGCGCGCGCGCGCTCCAGATCGGCCGCTCCTGCCGGCCACGCCAGAGCGGTGCCCAGCGCTACATGTCCGGCCAGACCCCAGCGTGCCGAGATCACCTGGCGCCCGAGACCGAGGCGTTCGAGCAATAGCGGCCGGCCCTCATGCCAGAGCTCCAGTGCGAGCTGCAACGAACCATTGCCAATCCCCTGAGCGCTCGCGGGCAGCCCCAGGCAGCCGATTTCCCAGCCGATGAAGCGTGCAGCGCCGGACAGCCGCACGATGGTGCGCAACTGCACGGCAGAGTCTGGGTAATAAATATTCTCCTGCGGCAACCACTCGAGTACGCCGCCAGCGGCGCTGAGGCTCTGCGTGACGCGGGCCAGACCGGCCGCACCGCGCCGGTAGAACTTGGCGGCCGCCGGGGTCGTAAGCAGCGCATGCGCGCCGGCACCGACTTGCACGTCGAGCTGCAGTTCATCCCCACTGGCGACACCGCCCGGTGGATGAATGATGTAGAGATGGCAGGGCTGAGCCCCTGCGATTGGGGCTTCGGGGTAGAACGCGCGCTGCACGAGCAGCGGGCCTTCGTGTTCACGCTGCGCGAGCCGCGTGCGCCCTGCGCTTGCATCCAGGCGCAGTGCGAGCCGTGCTTGCCAGCCGAGCGCGAGCGCAGCGGCAGCTATGGGCTCACCCGTTGAACCATCCGTTGTGCATGCGCAATTGCACTTCGCGGCGGTGGTAATCAATGATGACCGTCTCGAGCGTGCCGATCGCATCCATGCCGATGAGCACCACGGGCTCGTGCGTGAGATTCCAATGCTCGAAGATGTGCATGTCGCCGTAGGTGATGCGCACGCCGCGCATCTCGAGGGATTTCCCGAGCATGATCGGCGGCGAGGCATAGGACTCCCCGACCTGTATGTCGGTGGTCACACCTTCGACATGCTCGAGTCGCCCCTTGCTGCGCTCGTACTTCGCCAGCGCCTCGCGCATCGCGATGTTCCCGATCGATGACTGCCCACCCGTATCGATGACGGCCTTGACCGCAATGCCGCCGACGCGCGCATCAACCAGGACCAGTCCCTGTTTCGAGCGCAGAATCGGTATCGTGAGGAATCCCGGAGGTGCTCGCTCGTTGTGAGAGCGCCGGATCGTGATCAGATCATGATCGAAATCAATGTAGACGCGCTTATCCGTCAGGCCCTCGATGCCGAGCACGCCCTCAGCCCCGCCGAGCGGATCGTTCACGATAGGCAATGTCACCGGGTGCAGCATCAGATCCCCGACCGTCAGGTTGTCCACGAGGATCGTCGGCACGGTGGAGCGCCCCGTGACGCCCAGTAGCAGGATCGGCGGGGAGCGATCAGTCGGAATGCCGAGGATCTGAGCCACCTGCGCATTCACGCCCGAGCGGCTCGCGCCGGTGTCGAGCACGAGCCGGAATGGACCGTGCCCGTTGATGAGCACGGGTGCCCAGATGCGGCCGATGCGATCACGCCGGGTCGGGGCGACATAACGCGGCTCGGGCGCGTCGATCGATAATTGCGGCAGCTCGGATGTGAGTGGCACTGTCTCGGGCGTTACCGTGGCCGGCGTGGCGGTAGCGGAGGCGGGATTCACGACGATCGGCACGCCCGGCAGCGGAATGTCTGCGGCCAGGGCGCCGCAACACGCCGTAAGCAGCATGCCGAGCAGTAGCCATGGGCCCCCGCCTGGCCGGCGAATCGAATGTACACCCCGCGCGCTCATAGCGCTGATTATGCGCCGCTCTGGCTCAAGACGCTGTAAGGCCAGCGTGCGGCGCCGCAGCGCCCTCGTGGCTGCCACTAACGCGCCACCAGCATGCCCTGATGCAGCAGGAACTCGATCACGGCCTCCAGTCCCTCACCGGTCTTCAGATTCGTGAATACGAACGGCCGCTCCCCGCGCATGCGCCGCGCATCGCGTGCCATGACCTCGAGCGAGGCTCCCACGTGCGGGGCCAGATCGATCTTGTTGATGATCAGCAGATCCGAACGCATGATGCCGGGGCCGCCCTTGCGCGGAATCTTGTCCCCGGCGGCCACGTCGATCACGTAGAGCGTGAGATCCGAGAGCTCGGGGCTGAAGGTGGCCGCGAGATTATCTCCGCCGCTCTCGACGATGATCAGATCCAGATCGCGAAACTCGCGCATGAGAGCATCGATCGCCGCGAGGTTCATCGAGGCGTCTTCGCGGATCGCGGTGTGCGGGCAGCCGCCGGTCTCGACGCCGCGGATGCGCTCGGCCGGCAGCGCCTGGCTTCGAATCAGGAACTCGGCATCCTCGCGCGTATAGATATCGTTCGTGACCACGGCGATGTCGAAGCGATCGCGCAGGCGCTTGCACAGTGCATCGACCAGCGCGGTCTTTCCTGAGCCGACCGGTCCGCCCACTCCGACCCGCAACACCTCTGCCGGCTGCGCGCCGCGCCTCTCAGCGATAGTGGCATCAGGCATTCGCATCTTAGTCCACCCCCAGATAGTCGAGCATTCCGCGTGCGGCCTCGCGACCTTCGAACACGGCCGTGACGACCAGGTCCGAGCCGCGAACCATATCACCACCGGCGAACACCTTCGGATTGGTGGTCTGAAATGGCCGGCTCGCACTCGCACTGACGCGCACGCGACCGCTCGGATGCAGGTCAATCGCGTTGCTCTGGAACCAATCGGGCGGACTGGGCAGAAAACCGAACGCGATCAGTACGACATCGGCCGGGATGAACTGCTCGGATCCGGGCACGACCTGCGCCAGGCGCCGGCCGCGATGCCCGGGATTACCCAGCACGGTCTGGACCGTCCTGACGCCGGTGACGTACTGCTCGCCCAGGATCTCGATCGGCTGGCAGTTGAACAGGAACTCCACGCCCTCTTCCTTGCTGTTCTTGTAGTCGCGGCGCGAGCCGGGCATGTTCGGCTCATCGCGCCGATAGGTGCAGGTCACGGACTGCGCGCCCTGACGGATCGCAGTGCGGTTGCAATCCATCGCGGTATCCCCGCCGCCCAGCACGACCACGCGCTTACCACGCAGATCGATGAAGCGCTCTTCGGCTCCTGTCAGGCCCAGCTCGCGATCGATGTTGGCAATGAGATAGGGCAGCGCATCGTAGACACCGGGCAAGCCCTCGCCCGGGAAGCCCCCGCGCACCGCTGTGTAGGTACCCATGCCGAGGAACACCGCATCGTAGCTTTGCATCAGCTCCTCGAATGGCAACTGCGATCCGATCTCCACTCCGAGGCGAAATTCCACGCCCATGCCTTCCATCAGGTCGCGGCGCGCCTCGACCACCGATTTCTCAAGCTTGAAGGGCGGAATCCCAAAGGTCAGCAGTCCGCCGATGCGCGCATAGCGATCGTAGACGATGGGCTTGACGCCGTTGCGCACGAGGATGTCGGCACAGCCCAGGCCCGCCGGACCAGCACCCACGATCGCGACTCGCTTGTCGGTCCAGCGCACGCCCGTCATGTCGGGGCGCCAGCCCTGGCGCACCGCCTCATCGGTGATGTACTTTTCGATCGAACCGATCGTCACCGCCCCGAGCCCGTCATTGAGCGTGCAGGCGCCCTCGCAGAGCCGGTCCTGCGGGCAAATGCGCCCGCACACCTCGGGCAGCGAGTTGGTGCGGTGAGACAGCTCGGCGGCCTCGAATAATTTGCCCTCGCTGATCAGGTTCAGCCAGTTCGGGATGTAGTTATGGACCGGGCACTTCCATTCACAGAATGGATTGCCGCAGGAGATGCAGCGCCCGGCCTGCTGCGCGGCCGCCTCGGGTTCGAAGCGCGCATAGATCTCGTTGAACACCTGGACGCGCTCGGCCACCGGCAATTTCTCCGGTTCGCGGCGCGGGAACTCCAGAAACTGCAGCGTCTTGTCGACCATGGATCAACCGGCGCGCCTCAGGCAGCGCGGCGCAGATTCTCGATCAGCGAATCGAGCGAGGCGGCCTTGGGCTTGACCAGCCAGAAGCGCCCGATATAGGAGCGCAGATCATCCAGGATCTCCTGGCCCCAGAGGCTGCCGGTTTCGGCCACGTGCAGGCGCATGAGCTCCTCGAGGTGATGCACGTTGTTCTCCATGTCCTCGGGCGTGAGGCGGTGAATGTCGATGAGCTCGTGGTTGTAGCGATCCACGAACGAGTGATCCAGGTCCAGCACATAGGCGAAGCCGCCGGTCAGTCCCGCACCGAAGTTCAGCCCCGTGCGCCCGAGCACGCACACCACCCCGCCGGTCATGTACTCGCAGCAGTGATCCCCGGTGCCCTCGATGACCGCGACCGCCCCGGAGTTGCGCACCGCGAAGCGCTCGCCGGCCTGGCCGGCCGCAAACAGCTGCCCGCCCGTGGCGCCATACAGGCAGGTATTGCCCATGATCACGGTGTCGCGCGCGACGTAGGTGGCAGAGCGTGGCGGCTTGAGCACGAGCCTGCCCGCGGCCATGCCCTTGCCCACGTAGTCGTTCGCATCCCCTTCGAGCGTCAGGTGCAGACCACCGGCGTTCCAGACCCCGAAGCTCTGGCCGATCGAGCCGCTCAGAGACACCGCCAGCGGCGCCTCCTCCATGCCGTAGTTGCCCCAGTGACGCGCGATCTCCCCCGAGATGCGCGCCCCGATCGAGCGATTGAAGTTCTTGACCTCGTAGTGCCAGGCCCCGCCAGTCTTGTTGCGGATCGCGTCCAGCATGTCGCTGAACATGCGCTCGGCGAGCTCACCCTTATCAAACGGTGCATTCGACGGATCCACACACACATGCGGCCGATCCGATACCAGTCCCGCATCGGACAGCAAAGGACTTAAGTCGAGCTTGCGCTGCTTGGCGGTCTCCCCGGGCAGGATGCGCAGATACTCGGTGTGCCCGATCAGATCCGCCATGCGCCGCACACCCAGGCTCGCCATGAGCTCGCGGCATTCCTGGGCCACGAAGCGGAAATAGTGCATGACCATCTCGGGCATGCCGAGGAAGAACTTCGCGCGCAGCACGTTGTGCTGCGTCGCCACCCCGGTGGCGCAGTTATTCAGATGGCAGATGCGCAGGTACTTGCAGCCCAGCGCCACCACTGGCGCGGTGCCGAAGCCGAAGCTCTCCGCGCCAATGATCGCAGCTTTGATGACATCGACGCCGGTCTTAAGTCCCCCGTCGGTCTGCACGCGCACGCGATGGCGCATATCGTTCGCGCGCAGGGTCTGATGGGTCTCCGCGAGACCCAGCTCCCAGGGCGTGCCGGCGTATTTGATCGAGGACAACGGGCTCGCCCCGGTGCCGCCGTCGTAGCCGCTGATCGTGATCAGATCCGCATAGGCCTTGGCCACGCCGGCCGCCACCGTGCCCACGCCGGGCTCGGCCACGAGCTTGACCGACACCAGCGCGGTGGGGTTGACCTGCTTGAGATCGAAAATCAACTGCGCGAGGTCCTCGATCGAGTAGATGTCATGATGCGGCGGCGGGGAGATCAGGCCGACGCCGGGCCGCGCAAAGCGCAGCTTGGCGATCATCTCGTTGACCTTGTGTCCGGGCAGCTGGCCGCCCTCGCCGGGCTTCGCGCCCTGCGCGATCTTGATCTGCAGCACCTCGGCGTTGATCAAATACTCGGGCGTCACCCCGAAGCGCCCCGAGGCGACCTGCTTGATCTTCGAGTTCTTCTCGGTGTGATAGCGGCGCGGATCCTCGCCGCCCTCGCCCGAGTTCGAGCGGGCGCCTAAGCGGTTCATCGCAATGGCGAGCGCCTCGTGCGCCTCCGGGGAGAGCGCACCCAGGGACATGCCCGCGCTGTCGAACCTGAGCAGTATCTGGCGCAAGGGCTCGACCTCCTCCAAGGGGATCGGCACTCGGGCGGGCTTGATCTTCAGAAGATCGCGCAGGCAGGAGACGGGACGCTCATTCACGAGGGCCGCGAACTCGCGGTAACGCGCGTAGTCGTTGGCCAGCACCGCACCCTGCAGGGTCGCGACCACGTCCGGGTTGTACATGTGGTATTCGCCGCCGTGCATGTACTTGAGGAGGCCGCCCTGCTCGACGCCCTCCTGACGGTTCCACGCACGGCGCGCAAGGTGCAGCGCATCGGCCTTCAGGTCCTCGAAATCCGCACCGCCGATGCGACTCTCCGAGCCCTCGAAGCACAGCTCGACCACCTCGTCGGCGAGCCCGACGATCTCGAAGAGCTGAGCGCTGCGGTAGCTGCCGATGGTGCAGATGCCCATCTTCGACATGATCTTGAACAGGCCCTTGCGGATGCCGCGGCGGTAGCTGCGGCCGATCTCCTGGCGCGCATCCGCATCCTCCATGTTGAGCGCGCCCTTGCGCATGAGATCGAACAGGGTCTGGTAGGCGAGATACGGGTAGACCGCGGTCGCGCCGTAGCCGATCAAGCAGGCGAAGTGGTGGGGATCGCGCGCCGTGCCGGTCTCCACGAGGATGTTGCACTTGCAGCGCAGTCCGGTGCGCACCAGGCGATGATGCACGGCGCCGGTCGCGAGCAGCGCATGAATCGGAA
>JBEKUL010000100.1:0-11933 GCA_049515055.1 Steroidobacteraceae bacterium
GTCTTGACCTCGGGCTATTGCACCAATCGCGAGGACAACGCCGGCAGTCTGAAGCTCATCGGGCCCAGTGGTACCCTGGTCTATAACTTCGCGGCCACGCCGCCTGACAGCAATGGCGTGATTCATTCTGCGCCGATGGCGCTGATCAGTTCCGGCAGCGATGGCGGCTCCGGAGAAGTGACGCTGCAGAATCAGACCGCAATCACCGCGGGGCCGCCGAGCGGCAATTTCGCGTTCGGTCTGATTGGCGTGGACAGCGCGGGCTTGCATTTCGGCGCTGCCGGTCGCTTCGCTGCCGACAGCTCCGGCAACATGAGCGCCGGTTCGATCGATTCCAACGATGCCGGCAACCCGCTCACCGATGCGGTGCTCACCGGCACGTTATCGGCGCCTGACGCCTATGGCCGCGGTACTGCGACCCTGACGAGCGGCTCGCAGACCTCTACGCTGGTCTACTACCTTGTCAATGCCAACAAGATGTTGCTCATGGACATCGACTCGGCGGCCGGCACGCCGATTGACAGCGGCCAGATGACCGCGCAGATCGGCGACGTGAGTCCCGGGATCTTCAGCAACAACGCGCTGGCCTCCCCGGCGATCATGAGCCTGTTCGGCGCTACGGGCGACATCGAGCCCGTAACCGTGATGGGCCTGGGTCTGCTCAACGATGGCAACGCCGCGGCCGGCACCCTTGATGCCCTACTCGATGTCTCCTATCAGGACTTAGATGACGCAGGGCTGGTGTTCACCGGGAATAGCTATAGCGTCGATCCTGCGAGCGGCCGCGGCCTGTTGAGCCTGGTGAATGCGGAGAACTCGCTGTCGTTTGCGGTTTATCTCGATGGCATAGCCGACGGCTACATCGTGGAGCAGACCGGCACCGCGGGCAATGCCGGTTTTCTGGAGGCGCAGTTCCAGGGTCCGTATCCTATTGCGCCGGCACAGGGAGTCTTCCCCGACACGCTGCCCGACAACTTCGTCGGCTACACCGCATATCCGCAGTCCCACGGTCCTATCGGTCTCGAACCGGCGATGACGTTGAACTACGGCGCGCTCAGCAGCAGCGAGACCAATGGAAGCTTTGCGATCGATCCGAACCTGGGCCGCGGAATAGGTTCGATCACGGAGACTGGTATCGGCAGCAGCCCTGCAGTGCTGTATGTCGTCTCCCCGACCAAGGTCGATATCATGCGCTTTGGAACCCGGGCCCTGGATGGCTCGATCGACTTCCTGGTTCAGAACTGAACCAGGCTGCCGCGTCCGAGCTCGATGACCTCACCGCCGACTCGAATCTGACGATCGAGCTCAATGTTCAGATACAGGCTCGAGGAGCGGCCGATCTGCTCGCCTTGCGAAATCACGAGCTCACAGGGCAACGCGCCACCCATCGCGAGCCACCAGCCGCCCAGATTTGCACAAGCCGACCCCGTGGCTGGATCCTCCAGCACGCTCGTACCCTGGGGAAAGAAAAAGCGCGCGATGGCGCACTGCTCGGAGGCTAGCGCGAACACGTAGGCCATAGCGGCGCCATCGGTACTGCGCAGCTCATCGAACGCCGCGCGTTGCACCACTGCACGCCGCACCGCGCCTTCGCTGGCGAGCGGCACGATCAGCTGCTCGCTGCCAGTGCGCACCCACAACGGACGCTCGAGCACGTCGGCCTCGGTCAGGCCGAGCAGTCGCGCCAAATGCGCCCGCGATAGCTCTGGCTCGCGCCAGCTCGGTGCCGGAGCACACAGGGTCCAACGCTGGCCGTGCGCCGAGACTTGCACGATTCCCGCCTTCATCTCCAGGCTCAGCACATCCTGGGCAAGTCCAAGTGCACGGCAGACCGACGCCGTGCCCAGGGTGGGATGGCCCGCGAAAGGCAACTCATAGCTGGGTGTGAATATGCGCACCCGCGCGCTGGCCACGCTCGATGGCAACAGGAAGGTGGTCTCGGACAGATTGAACTGGCGGGCCAACGCCTGCATCGTCGCATCATCCAGGCCCAGGCCGTCCTCGAACACGCACAGCGCATTACCGCTCAGCGCTCGGCCCCCCTGGGTAAATACGTTCAGCAAGCGATAGTGCCGCGTCGAGCTGGGCTGCTGGTTCATGGACCGAAGATTAGCAAAAACACGGGCCGCAGCCTCAATACGGCGTCAGCGCCTGGAGGCAGGCACGGTCGAGCGCTGCGCCGCTAGCGCAATCCGGCCTCTGACTGTCGGCGCTTCGCGGCCAGATCGGAGACCTTGCGGTCGTCGAGTTTGGGCGGCACCACTTTGTGACTCCAAACGTGGTCCCGAACCTCTGGCGTGCGGTGATACTCCACCACGGCATCGGCCAGGACTTGCAAGGCCGAATCGCAGTCGAATGCGTTCAGCGCCAGCATCAATTCGTTCAACAACTGCTGCATGCGTGCCCAGGAGGTGGAATGCTCCATCGCGCGCATGATCATGGGATGATCGGTTCCCGCGACGTTGGTGCCGATCAAGAGCTCCTCATAGAGCTTCTCGGCGGCGCGCAGGCCGGTGTACTTGATTTCGATGTCGCCGCGCGGATTGCTCGCATCGCGCACGCTCATGCCCATGAGGCCGATCAAGCGGCGCGCGAGATCATCGATGCGCACCGGCTGGCCCATGTCCAACACGAAAACGTCGCCGCCGCCTGCCATCGCGCCGGCTTGGATCACCAGCTGCGCCGCCTCCGGGATCGTCATGAAATAGCGGATCACGTCCGGATGCGTGACCGTGACGGGCCCTCCCTGCCTGATCTGTTCCTGAAACAAGGGCACGACCGAGCCGGATGAGGCCAGCACGTTGCCGAATCGCACCATGCAGAAGCGCGTGGATTTGGTGCGATGCTGCAGTGCTTGTAGCACCAGTTCGGACATGCGCTTGGTGGCACCCATGACATTGGTCGGATTGACCGCCTTGTCCGTCGAAATCAACACGAACGTCTCGACCCCCGCATCGAGCGCCGCCTCCGCCGTGTACCAGGTACCGATGACGTTGTTGTGTATGCCTTCGATGATGTTGTGCTCGACGATCGGCACGTGCTTATAGCCTGCCGCGTGGTAGACGGTCTTCACCTCGAAGACCTGTAGAACCTCCCGCACCCGGTGCAGGTGGTGCGCATTGCCCAGCAGCGGCACCATCTCTACCGCCAGCCCATGCTTTTTCGCCGTTTCGCGCAGCTCACGATCGATGTTGTATAGCGCAAACTCGGACATCTCCAGCATCACCAGCCGCCGGGGCTTGAGCGGCAGTATCTGCCGGCACAGCTCCGAACCGATCGAGCCGCCAGCCCCGGTAACCATGACCGATTTGCCACGGATGCAGGTACCGAATAACGAGGTGTGGGGCGGCACCGGATTGCGGCCCAGCAGATCCGCGACATCCACTTCTCTGACTTCATCGATGCGAGCCCGTCCCGCGATGATGTCGGAAAGATCGGGCAGCGACTGTACATGGACGCCCAGCGGCGCGAGATTGCCCAGAATCTCACGACGCCGCCACTTTTGAATGGACGGCATCGCCAGCAGCACCCGCTCCACGCCGTGGCGCGCGATCAGCCCCGGGAGCTCGCTCGAGCTGTAGACGCGGATGCCGTTGATGCAGCTGCCGCGCAACGAGCGCTTATCGTCAACGAAAGCAACCGGGATGAAATCCGGACCGCCGAGCAGTACCGCGCACAATTTGCCGCCGGCCTCACCGGCGCCATAGATCACCACGCGGCGCCCGGTGTTGCCGTTGAAACTGTGATTGAACGCCGATCGTATGAGGAAACGGCTGCCCGCCACGCATAGCAGCGCCAGGGTCCAATAGATTGCGAGCGTCGAGGCGCTGATGCCCTGCAGCGAGCGCGCATCGCCATACAACGCCGCGGCGACCGCGGAAATAGTGACGCCAGCCATGACCGCAATCATCGTCTGCGGGCCCATGAAGCGGACCACAGAGCGATAGATCCCCAGAAGCCAGAAGGTCACTACCGCGGCGAGCAGCGCCAGGATAAAAGTACCGATGTGAGCGCCGATATCGATGGCCAGGCGATCTTGCTTGAGCGCCAGCGCAGCCCAGAGGCTGAAGGGCAGCATGATCGAGTCGGCGGTGATCATGGCCAGCTGCTTGGCTGGGCGCGGCAGAGATATGAGTGATCTGGTAATAGAAGACAGACTGCTAAGCTCGGTCTTTGACATGATTCGCTTCTGTAAACTCACGTGGAGGGCCAGCTTGGCCGCCGTCGTTTGCACATAACGGCGCAAGTCGACTTTCAACGTACAGAAGTTATTGTAATATCGATAGATACATAATGCGCGTCGTCACATGTCACTGATCCTACATAGTGACTTCTATCACGTATAGTTATATACGCTCGGTGCGCTAGCACACCTCTGCTCTTCCCGATCCAGCCTTCCAGCACAGCAACGCTACGGGCAGCAGTGCCCCCGGCAGAATCCACATGGCACTGTCGCCGAACTGCGACAAAAGCCACGCACACGGGAGCAGCCAGCACAGATTCAGCCCAAGCACGAGTCCCGTGACTCGACCATGGCTGCGGTAGCGACGCGCAAGCCATTGATACGCATGACTGCGATGGGCTTCATAAATTCTCTCTCTTCGTGCCAAGCGCCGCAGTAACGTCAACGTGGCATCGACAAGAAATACGGCCCCCAAAATGGTCCACACCCCCAGGGCCAACGGATGTTCGCGTGCGCTGGCGATCGCAAGCGCCGCCAAAACATAGCCCAGATAGCCGCTGCCGACATCGCCCATAAAAACCTTTGCCGGTGGCCAATTCCAGCACAAGAAGCCCAGGCACGCAGCCCCGACCGCGAGCGCAAAGACCAGTGCGCCGTCCCCGGTACCGGCGCACAAGCCCAAGAGCGCCGCGGCCCAGGTGATGAAGAGCGCCTCGGAGGCGGCAATGCCGTCGATGCCGTCCATGAAATTAAACAGATTGAGTGCCCAGACGATCGCGATGACACCGAAGAGGCTTGCCAGCCAATGCCCGACCACGACCGTGCCGCCGACAGTCAGCGGCGGCAGGCCGCCGAGCCATACAACGGTCCAGATGGCCGCGGCGAAATGCACAAACAGCCTGATCAGCGGGGATACTGGACGCCGGTCGTCCGCGAATCCGACTAGCGCTACTGCCCAGCCGCCGCCCAGTAGCGCCACGAGCAGCCGCAGATCCACGCGATGTCGCACGGCTAGCAGCAGCAGTGAACAGGTCGCGGCCGCGACGATCGCGACACCCCCACCCCGCGGCGTCGGTACGGAATGCGAGCTGCGCGCGTTGGGCACATCGAGCAGTCGGCGCGCGAGCGCAATCCTGCGCATCAACGCGGTACCCGCCCACGCGATGATGAATGCCATGACCGCCGCGGCGAGGCTATCAAGCCACAAGCGTGCGGCCCTCGTGGCGATACCACTGCACCGTGCGTTCGATACCCGCCGTGACCGACAGGGGTGCTGACCAATCGAGCTGCTGATGGGTCGCCGAAATATCGACCGTCGAGGAATTGCACAGGCGCCCGATCTCCTCGCTGCGGCCAATCAGAGCGCCCCCCAGACGCAACAGCGCTACCGGAACTCCCAGCAGTCGAACCGGGCGCTGCATCGCGGCGCCAATCAGTCTTATCAGCGCGGGCGTAGACAGATCTTGTCCGTCCGAAGCCATCCACGTGTTGTTGGCCGCTGCCGGATGAGTCAATACATGAGCCAATAAATGGGCGAGGTTCCAGACCCCTATCAGACTGCGCTTGTTGTGCACCGCCCCGAGTGGCAGCGGCCAGCCCGCCTCAACCCACCGCATCAGGCGCAGAAAGTTTGCGCGCACGCCCGGCCCATAGACCAGCGGGGCGCGCACTATGACCCGCTCCGGCGGCGAGCCCGCTTCAGTTGCGGACACTGATTTCTCCCCCAGCCACTTCGAGATGGCGTAGGCATCCTGCGGATTGGGCGTGTCACGCGGCGTGTACGGGCTATTGGCGCGGCCCTCGCCATTGACTTTGACGCTGCTGAGATAGATGAATCGTGCCACGCCGGCCTTCACCGCGCAGCGCATCAGCCGCTGCGTGCCGAGCGCGTTGGTCGTGTGGAACTCCTGCGATGAGAGCTCCGAGGCCCGCATGGCATGGGCTTTAGCGGCCAGATGCACGATGGCGTCGACACCATCCAGCGCGCTATCCCAGTCGGTCGCCTCGCCTATGTTCCCGATCACGCTGGACTCGGCCGCATGCGACGGTAAGGGTGCGTCAGTGCGCAAAGCTGCGCGCACCGTGTGGCCCTGCCGAGCCAGGGCCTCGCACACGAAACCGCCGACGAAGCCGGTGGCTCCGGTAACCAGCACTCGCTTCATGCGCACGCCTTAAAGCATTTCCAGCATTTTCAGTGGAAACCGCAGG
The DNA here is from genome assembly GCA_049515055.1 of Steroidobacteraceae bacterium. Lineage (GTDB taxonomy): Bacteria > Pseudomonadota > Gammaproteobacteria > Steroidobacterales > Steroidobacteraceae > FEN-1191. The sequence continues at coordinate 6,392 of JBEKUL010000100.1, forward strand.
CACAGTTTCGCGAAGTTGGTGTGCACCCCGCCTCGCGCGCAGGCGCGCTGCATCTCTCGGGTGATGTCCCACTTACTGCGCCAACCCCTGTTGCTCACGCCCCCGCTAGGCATACGCACCAGTGCTTCGGGAACATATCGATAGCGTATCGCTCGCATTGCAAAAACGCGCAGGCACAGCTCGAAGTCGCCTGCAATACGGTAGTTGGTATTGTATTCGCCGACGCGTTGATAGATTTCACGTCGCAGGAACAGCGTGGGGTGAGCCGGCATCAGGCCCAGCGCCATTCTGCGCGGCGTAAACGGCTTGGAGCTGTAGCGCCGAATCACGCGAGTCTCGTCATCGGCGTCAACGATCAGCACATCCGCAAATGCCGCCTGCACGCTGTGGTCCGATAGCTCGGCTGCCATCCTGGACACAACTGATGACGAGACATAAGTATCGCCGCAGTTAAGGAACGCCACCACATCACCGGTTGCAATTCTGAGCCCTTTATTGAACGCGTCATAGACTCCCTGGTCCGGCTCCGAGATCAGGCGCGCCACCCGTTCGCCATGCGCACGTATCGTCGCAACCGTATCGTCGCTCGATGCGCCGTCTACCAGGATGTGCTCGATGGCCTCATGGTCTTGCTGCGCGACCGACTTCAGAGTTGCTGCTATTGAGCGGGCGCCGTTGTGAACAGCCGTTATGATTGAGATCTTCATTGCACCGCAAATCAGAACACCAGTGACGCTGAATTCTAAGGGGTGGAACCCGCCGACTTATCTAACCTGTGCGTTGAGCCACGTTCGCGACGAGCGAATCACGCTGCTCAGGTCGCTTGAGTTGCGCGCTGCAAAGGGCAACCGAGGTGATGAGAACTTTTAATCGAGGGTGGTCAAGTTTCCTACCGCGATGGTTCCCACACGAGAATCGAAATCGGCAACAACGGGTTGACGCCAACGACGGCGGGCACTTCCTTGAGAATGCGAATCGCACCAGCGGCCGCATGCCGGTGCAGCAGAGAAACCAAATTTCGATTGTAGTCGTTCAACTCTATGTAGCGCCGGCGCAGCGCTCCCGTGAGAGTCTGCGCATCGCAATGCTCATAGCAAGGCTCGAAATGGACCACGGCTTTCGGCCGAAATTCACAGAACGCGCTGACAAATTTATCCTCGATCTGCGGCACGTAGCACGCCGCCATGCAGGTAAACACGATAGAGCCTTCAGGCACACTCAGATCGGTCAGCGATTCGCTACTCAAATCGCAATGACCGATCCGCAGGCTGATACCCGCGGATGTGGCCAGTTGCTTCATCAGCTCGACGCCACTGCTGGTGAATTCCGCCGCGTACATCGGCACGCCCCGAAACAAAGAATTGACCGCCAATCGCATGATTGCACTGCCAAATCCTGCACCGAGGTCAACGATCGAAGTCGCGGGCAACAGATCATGAAGCGTTTGCGCAACCACTTCATAGTGTCGATGGAGAGCCTGCGAGGCGGTAAGGAGCTCGAAGCGTTCGCCGATCGTGCAAAGATTAGGGGCAATGGATTCAAGCATCCACGCTTCGACAACATCAATTGCCGCTTTCCCACCCGTGGCGCGATAACGGTCTAACAGGTTGCCCCATTTCTCACGATCAAACTCTCTTGTGACCTCCGTCATTGTCTTCTTGCGTTGCTGCCACTCGGCAAGTCCGAGAAGCCGCGCTGGCCACGGCGAAAATCGCGGGAGGTCCTCAACCGTGAACTCCTGTTGCTCTTTAGCTGTCATCGCTTTTGGTGCCCACTTAAAGTTGACGGAAGGACCTGCGACCGCAAATTTATTTAGTATGACAGATTTACGGGTCACGCCGAACTCACCGAGCTGCAGCATCGGATGAACATGTGAATGTGGGCTCCAATCCTGATCATCCGGCTTCCGGCGAATTGTTGTTCGTCGTGCGCAGACCCAACCTTACGCGCAACACTCGCAGCGCCAGGTACCACGCCAGGGAAATACGCCAATGCAGCAGTTGCAGCCACCGTCTTTGCGAACGAATGGGGGTCAGGTTGCGGCTGTGGCGTCGGTAACGCTGGTAGGGCTGGGGCAAATAAACCACGCGGCCGAAAATGGCCCCCATCGCACCAAGCCACATGTCATGCATTGGCACGGTCGCCGGGAACGGCAGCGTAATCGGCAGCAGGCTGCGCCGTACGGCCATCGCACAGCCGATATAGCGGTTGCGCCAGAGCGTGCCCATGAGGCTGCCGTCGAAGCCGCCACGACTCGCCATGAACGATGCCGCAGTCACTTTCCCTTCGGCGTCGATTACCTCGCAATCAGAGATGACCACACAAACTGCACCGTCGCGCTCAAACTCAGCGGCGTATGCGGCCCGCTTTCCCGGTAACCAGACGTCATCCTGATCGCACAGAAACACCACTTCGTGCCTGGCAAGCGCCAGACCACGCTCGAAGCTTCGCACGACGCCGATATTCCGCGGATTTGTGAGGATGCGAACCTGGGGAAGCGCCAGCGCCAGCAGCGCTACGAGACCCTCGTCGGTCGACGCGTCGTCTATCACCAGCAGTTCGTCGCCTGGCTCCAGCTGCACCAATACGGAATCAACCTGCTCGCGCAGGAACTCGCGTCCGTTAAACACGGCCATGACCACGGATACGGGTGCGCTCACTGGACAGTTTCCGTGTTAGCAACAGCGCGTACGGCGATCAAGATGCCGCCGGTCTGCAAATCAGCATTTGGCGCGCCGCCCTTCGCCAATCATCCACTTCACCACATTGACTGCCATGCTCGGACTGATCAACGCGTATCTGACCAGCCGCCCCAGAAGCCGCAGGGGATAAACCAGGCGCGCGAGGGGTCCAAGTAACCCCTGAAAATACGATTCCCCGTCGAGGATGCTGTTGAGACGCCGGCGGCTCAACTGTGTCGGCGTCATGACCGAGAGTGCATGTCGAAGCACTCCGTCGAATACGGCGATTCCTGCGCCACGCAGATTTATTTGCGCAAAGAGCCAATGATCAACGTAGTCAAGCCAAAGCTCGCGCGGAAACGGTAGAACTTGCCGCAACGCGGCCACTCGTATCAGGCTGCCGGACGCCACCGCCGTCAAGCCAGCGACGTGCCCGAAGACGCCGCTTCGTCGCAACGGTCTGATGCTGCCGAGCAGCGTGACTCGTGCAGGAGATACTACCTTTCCCTGACAGATAACCCATGGAACCAGGGCTGCCAGTCCTTCAGATGACACCTTCGAGAGTGAAGCTGCGGCAGCATCGAGAAAGTCCTGCGGCAGGTCTGTGTCCTGATCGACCAACAGCAACCATTCCATATGCCTTTCCATTGCGACGCCGAGCGCTCGCTCATAAGCGGCGGCCGTGCCGCCATTGCTGCGGTCGTGGACGTAGCCGCAATTGCTATTGCCGGCTGCCGCCTGCGCCTTTGGGATGCATGAATTGTCGTATACCAGAACGTGCTCCAGCTTGAAACCGGCACGGTTCTTGGCGTTCAACGCAGCCACCAGCCACGGCCACGCATCGATCTGTTGCAGGTCCCGCTCGTAGACTACGAGAACTGCCATGATTGTCGTCACCATATCGAGGGCCATATGCTAGAGCATCACGGTGCTTCGAAGTCCCGGTACATCCAACACCCCACGCCCGCGTATCGTCGCGACGGCCTATTTCTCCGCTAGAAGATCAAGAATTACCTTGGTATAGCCGCGCGCAAACTCAAGCGTGCGGCGCTCCAACGCTTCCTTTGCTCGGCGACGCTCCACCTGCACATCGACATCCGTCGGATCGTTCCAATGTTCAATCAGCACTCGCGTCAAATTAGCGACGTCACCGGGCTGGAAATAGGTCGCCAGAGCGGGTGCCTGTTCCCGATGCACCGGTATATCCGAGAGAATGATTCGCTTTCCAAGACTCTTTGCCTCCTCCACGGTCGAACTCCAGCCTTCAAAGCGCGATGGATTGATGACCGCAATGCTCTCCTCCATTAGCCGCAGCACATCGGAATAATCAATCAAGCCATGTATCGATATGTGATCCTCCAACCTATTCGTTGCGATGAATTTCGCCAATTGATTCGCGTGGGACTCGTCGCCCGTCCGATAATCTTTGAGATTCCCGGTGCACACCAGCCTCATACCGATGCCTTGGTCCCTGGCCAGGCGCACCGCCTCAAAGACAACAGCATGGTTCTTATGGACCCAGAATTGATTCGGCAGGAGGAAAAACCGTCCGGCCACTCCGTAGCGGACCTTCAGTCCTGACCGCCTGACCTCCGCCGATTCATCGCCGGACATCATCGTGGGCTGAGACACAAAGGGCAGTACCGTGACTTGAGCCGTCACATTGGCTCCCACAATTTGCCGAAAATCCCGCAGTGCGGCGTGGCTGCTGAGTACTACTGCGTCCGATTGCTGTGCCACAGCCCGAATCAGGCGGGTTTCTTGCGGGATAAACCACGCTGGAAACAGCTCCGGCAAATGCAGATACTGAAAGTCGGGTAGCCAGTAAACAACACGGAATGGCCTGCCCTTTGCGTAGACATGCACCCCGTGCGAAACGATCTTTATTCCATACTTCCTGACAAGTAGCTTAATCAGGAGTAGTGAGCCGAAATACTCGAATAACACCCTTTGCGTGAACCACATCGGACTCCTTCGATGCAAGAGCCGGGTCGTCACTACCGTAGCGAACTGCTTAAACTCGTCTATCGTTGCACCATCAACGTGCGTGCCGAAGAATACGTAAGGCGAAATAGCGGAGCCTTTCAGCTTGGAAAGCGCGTACACCAGATTGCGAAAATAATTCAGACCTCCCGAATACTCCTGCGGCCGGTCGTACCAGAAGGCCACCTTAATCATCGGTTTGCCCTCGAACCGTCGCGACTGCCTCCAGGCTGATCGTCAAACCTTCGCGCAAAATCGTGTCATTCCCAGCAGATCTTGCGCCATCCTCAAACTCCACTGCCTGTCGACGCCCCTCCCCCGGACCTCAATCATCAGGAATAAGATGATCTCAGGCGATGTCACGATACTCCTTTGCCACACGTTTAATTTCATCTCGTAAATTCGGCAATTTGACGCCCAACGCCTCTTCAAATTTCGCCGAATTCATCCGCATATTCTTTGGCCGGTACGTCTTAAGAAACTTTACCTGATTCGACGAGGTGCGTTTCATAGCACGCACCGACACACCCAGTTCCTCAGCAAAGGCAAAGGCAAAATCCGCTTTACTCAAGCCCTCATGAGATCCCACGTTAAATACTCCAACAGGCCTATTTCGCACGCTCAATTCTATCATCCCCGAAAGCGTTGACATCGCCAGCGGGCTGAATAACACGTCATCAAACACTTCGATAGGATCGTCATTCGACAGCGCGCGGAATAACCAGTCCGATAGACTTACTCTCTTTGGACAATGACTACGACCAAAAAAATTGGTTCTGAGAATTGTGCTAGGCACGCTCCCTGCCGCCAATTCTCCGGTGTATTTGGAAAAGGCGTAGTAATTCGTCAGCGTGACGCACTCTTCCGTGTGCAGGCTG
>JBEKUL010000101.1:0-11878 GCA_049515055.1 Steroidobacteraceae bacterium
ACCATGAGGACTTTCTACACATCGCCCGGCCTGGAGAATCTGTGGGAGCTGCATTTCTCGCTCCTCAGCGGCCAGGAGTACAGCGTGCCGGGATTGTTCATTGCAAACGGGCTCGACGATCCGATGACGAGCATGCCTATCGAGCCGATGCCGCCTCCGGTGGACGAGTACCTGGCGCGCGAGCCCCGCTCACCTCCCCCGCCGCTTCACAATGGCAAAGCCTATTGGATCAAGGTTTCCGCACAGGCGGACGGTACCTTCACGGTCACCAACCAGCGCAACATGTTCACCAGGACCTACGCCGCGCGATCCAATCCATGAATACTGTGGGGCGCACAATGGCTCAATTCGCACTCAAAATGCGGGGGTCGAGATCAGGGCTCTGGCGGGTCGCCGCCGCAGCCTGCGCGCGCTAATGAGCCAGCTGAAAATTCGTCGATACGGCCCAGCCTTCGTTGCCGAGCTCGTCGGTCACTTTCCACCACACGCCCATTTTGTCGCCGGTCGGATAGAGCATCATGCCGGGATCCAGGTCACGCACGACCGCGGATTTCAAATTCGATTCCGCGTACAGCTTGCCGGGCTTGGCCATCTTGACTGCCTGCTGCACGTTGTCGGCTTTGGCATCCGGAGGCGCATTCTTTACGTCATTGACCAGCTTGGTGTACGCATCGAGATAGGCCACCGCGATCACCTGGCCTATGTCCGTATTGGCATAGCTGCTCGCGCCGCCGGCCGCGAACGCGCCAAAAAAGCCGCCGCCACCGCCCGCCCAGCCCAAATCGGTTTTCTTCGAATGACCCTGTTCCAGCGCTACCTGTTCGGTCGAGCGCACGTCGGTCAGCGTCAGCACGACGTCCGCCGTTTTGCTCTTCAGAGAGACACCGCCAACCACGGCGCCGATGCCGTGCGGCAGCAAGCCACCGAGTGCGCCGCCAATATTGGTGCCGCCTGAGTTGCGGTTCTGGTTGGCAAGATCGGGCACGAGCACGTAGTCGGCGGCCTTCATCTGACCCTTGCCGATGTTCGAGCCAACGCGCTCCTCGCCGCTGGCGGCCAGTGCACGCTCAGCCTGAGCCGCCTGCAGACCCTTGCCACGATCCACCAATGTGAAGCATTTGGACTCGGAGACATACACCTTGATCAATGCGGCGGGCGATTCCAGGTTGTACGCAGTCCACCAAACATTCTGTGGCTCCGTGACGGCCAGTGTGCCGATTTTCTTGTCGCAGGTCGGAATCTGTGGCTGCTCGTCTGCGGCATAGACGCAGCTCGCTCCCGTTGCGAGGGCGGCGGCGGCGAGCGTCGGTACCATGGCGCAGCGAAGGCTGCGGCGCAGCTTGATCATGTTTGCATCTCCCTGGTTCTTCAGTTCTTCTTGTGCAAAAAACTATCATAGCGCGGCCGGCTTGAATCCATAACGGCCGCTGAGCTGGCGTTCGATGGCCATGGATCAGGGGCCGCAAAATAAATACCATTAAAGGCCTTAAATAGGTCTGTTAACGAAACTCCGAGCTATAAAAGACTATTTAAGGTCTATAATGTGATAATTGATTATAGATCAAATAGAGACTGTATGTTCTAATTCTAGCGTCTATTGGTCCTTGTTGAGCCTTTAAATGGAAATATCGAGAACTGCCACGGAATGGGAGCAGCTGCTGGGCGCTCACCTGCGCGAGCTGCGGCTGCTCAAGAACCTGGACCAGCAGTCCCTGGCCGAGCGCGCTGGCGTGTCACTCAACGCCATCAAGCATCTCGAAGGAGGCAAGGGCGCACGCGTGCACTCGCTGATCAAGACCCTTCGAGCCCTCGAGCGCGTCGACTGGCTCGATGCCCTGGCACCGACGGTGTCCATCAGTCCGATGCTGCTGCTGCGGCGAGGCAGCCGTGAGCCCAGGCGTGCGCGCCGCCGAGCCCGCGCACCTGTATAAACCGGTCCACATCGTTGAGGTTCGGGCCTGGGATCAGCTCGTGGGCGCCGTCGCGCTCGATCCGCGCCTGAACTACTACGCGTTTGAATATGCGCCGGCCTTTATTAAAACCGGCATCGAGCTCGCGCCGCTGACGATGCCGCTGAATGAGGCGCAGCGCCCATTTATTTTTCCCCAGCTGCCCGAGCGCACCTTTATACGCCTGCCGGCGATGCTGGCGGACTCGCTGCCCGATGATTTTGGCAATGCGCTGATCAACGCATGGATGGCCAACCTGGGCGTAATCGTCAGCGACATCACCGCGCTGGATCGGCTCGCGTACATGGGGCGGCGAGGCCTTGGTGCGCTCGAATTTCACCCGATACGCGGTCCAACGAGCCGGCGCGCCACCGCTATCGAGTTGGCTGAGCTCGTGGAGAGCGCGCGGCTCGCCGTGCATGGCGAGTTCGACAGCGATCCGCATACCCTCGCCGCACTCAAGCAGCTCATCGACGTGGGCACCTCCGCCGGCGGGGCGCGTGCGAAGGCGGCCGTTGCCTGGAACCCGGCGACGAATGAGATTCGCGCCGGGCAATTCGACGTCGCTCCGGGCTTCGAGCATTGGCTGTTGAAGCTCGATGGCGTGGGCAAGGACAGCGAACTGGGCGAGCCGCAGGGCTACGGACGCATTGAATACGCCTATTACCTGATGGCCACGCAGGCGGGAATCAGCATGTCGGCTTGCCGCTTGCTCGAGGAGGGCGGCCGTGCCCACTTCATGACCAGGCGCTTTGACCGCGACGGCAACACCAAGCTGCACACGCAGACCCTGTGCGGTATCGCGCAGCTCGACTACCGGGCCAAGGCAGTCCACGACTACAGCCAGTATCTGGCTGTAATGCGGCAATTGGGGATGGCGCCGGAGGCTTTCGATCAGGCCTTTCGTCGCATTGCGTTCAACGTGATGGCCACGAACTGCGATGATCACACCAAGAACGTCTCGTTCATTCTGCATGGGCAGAAGGGCTGGCAGCTCGCACCGGCTTACGACCTGCTCTATGCGTACAATCCGAAGGGGCAGTGGACCTATCAGCATCTGATGTCCGTGAACGGAAAGTTCAATCAGATCCAGCGCGAGGACCTGCTGGTGCTGGCCGATCGTTTCCAGATCGGCGTGGCGCCGAGATTGCTCGCGGAGGTCGCAGGTGCGGTGCAGGCATGGCCGCAGTTCGCGGCCCGAGCGCACGTATCGCAGCAGGCCACCGATCGTATGCGCGAACACCACCGGTTGCTGTGAGGGCGTCCCGCCAGTGCTCTTCCGGTAGCATTACAGATCCTCGCGCGACATCGCGACTCAAACTCAGGCCACAACTATGAAACACATGACCGCGCTGACTGCAGTCACGGGGCTGATCGGGCTGATGGGGTTGATTTGTCTGCCGGAGCTGGCCCAGGCGCAAAGCGCCACCGGCTATTTTCCTGCGCCGGGCCAGTGGCAGCACAAAACACCCGCAGAGCTGGGCTTCGATGCGAGTAAATTGCGCGCGGCCGTTGAATTTGCCCAGGCTCACGACAGCGGCTGGGATTTCGCGAAAGATCAGCAGCGCGTGTTTGGCACCCCGCTTGGACCCGTACCGACGCAGCGGGCTGCCATCAACGGCGTCATCGTGCGCCACGGCTACATCGTCGCGCAGTTCGGCGACACCAAGGCGAACGATCCCGTCTACAGCATCGCCAAGAGCTTTCTATCGACGGTGTGCAGCCTTGCCGTGGCCCGAGGCCTGATCAGGGATGTGAACGACCCGGTCGCGCAGTACATCCACGATGGCGGCTACGACTCCGCGCACAATGCGAAGATTACCTGGAAGAACCACCTGCAGCAGGAGAGTGAGTGGGAAGGGGTTCTGTGGGGCAAGAACGCCGACTTCGTGGGCCACGAGCAATTCGGCGAAGGTGAGCACAAGCCGCGGCTCATCCAGGATCCCGGCACGTACTACGAGTACAACGACGTGCGCGTGAACCGCTTTTCGCTCTCGCTGCTGCGCTTGTTCGGCCAGCCGCTGCCCGACGTGCTCAGGAGCAACATCATGGACCCGATCGGCGCCACGCACGAGTGGCGCTGGATTGCTTACCCGAACGCCACCGTCGATATCGGCGGCCGGCAGATCGGCTCGGTGCCCGGCGGCACGCGCTGGGGCGCCGGGCTCTGGATCAACTCGGAGGATCTGGCGCGATTCGGACTGCTGATCCTGAACCACGGCCGCTGGCAAGGCCGGCAGTTGGTGTCCGAGCAGTGGCTCGCGCAGGCGCTCACGCCGAGCGCGCATGGCCCGGATTATGGCTATCTGTGGTGGCTCAACACCAAACAGCAGCAGTGGCCCAGCGCACCGGCCTCAAGCTTCGCGGCGGTCGGTAACGGCTCCAACATCGTCTGGATCGATCCGGAGCACGACCTCCTCATCGTCTATCGCTGGTATGGCCATCAGGCGATGGACGGCCTGATCCAGAGGGTCGTGGCCGCCATCGCCCGATAGTTCATGCTAGCCCCGATTGTTCACGGCTAGCCGTTGCCGCCGGCGTTAGTCCCTCGGTACGGACCAGGGTCCGACCTCGGGCTTGATCTGCGTATTCTTGAGCGGCCCGAGCTCCTGAGTGACACCGTGCTCGATCGCCGAAGTCTCGCTGCCGTTCTGGAAGCAGGTGAAGTCTGGCCGATCGCGCCAGGCCCAGGGTCCGCACAGTCTCTTACCCGCCGCAATCGCCGCATCGTGCACGGCGTTGATGAGCCGCTCGTAATCGGGCGTGCCCTGCTTATAGCCGCCGAAGTTGCCCAGATCGCCACTGGCGGCGAACACCGCGGTGACGCCGGGTATCGCAGCGATTTCCCTGGCGTGGTTCACACCACCGACGGTCTCGATCATCTCGATCAGCACCAGGTTGTCATTGATCGTATTGCGGTAACCGCCGGGCACACTGCCATAGATCTCGAAGGCCTGGCCGCCACCGAGGCTGCGCTTGCCGAGCGGGGGGAAGTAGGCCCAGTCGCGCGCCGCGATGCCTTCCTCGAGCGTGCGTATGGTCGGAACCACTACCACGAGAGCCCCCGCATCGGTCGCGTGCTGGATCTCGCGCTCATCGGTATAGGCCACGCGCACACCGGGTACGGCGCGCGCGTATGGACAGGCGCGCCACATGCGCGCCACGGCCTCCCAGTCGCGCGCGGAATGCTGCATCTCGGTCCAGATGAAATCGTAGCCCGCATTCGCCATCGCACAGTAGGTGGACGGATCGGTGCTGGAGAACACGGTGCCGCCGGTGACCTTTTCACCGCGCATCATCTTGAGCTTTACGGGATTCCAGATTTTTGACCCCGCCGGGGCGCTGAAGTCCGGGCCGTACTTCCAGGTCGGCTCAGTGATCGGCCCCTGGTTGATGCCACCGGGTAACGCCTTGTTGAACGCGCCGCTATCCTTGCCGGCGGGTGCCGCGAGCGGGAATGTCATCGCGCCCGCGTTAGGGTTGTTCGCGTAGGGGTCGGCGCTCGGCCGCTGCTGCCCGATAGCCTCAATCCCAACCAATGCGAGCGACGCGGCGAGTGCCACGACAATTAATTGACGCTTCATTATTAATAACCTCTTGTCGGAAGTCGGTTCGATTCGCCCCGCGGGACAGGCGCCAACGGCCCAATGCTCTCGAACCGAGAGCTGCGTTGCTTGCCCCCACGCAGATGTTTTGTGAGCGCTTGGATTGTGTGCCAGATGGTGCGCCAAATTCAACTTAAATTGACAGCGCGTCAGTCTGACTGCGCGCGCCGCCGATAAGCGGAATAATAGGCTCGGATTTCGAAGCGGAGCTGCCTCATGGTCGAGCCGCCTGCGGCCCCTGTGCCAGAGCCGTGCGCGCTGCGCGGGGATTATTCGCGCGCTGGCGCCGATTTCACCGTGGCGCAGGACTGGGCAGCATACAGCGCCGAGGAGCATGCGCTATGGTCGCTCCTGTATCGCCGGCAGAGTGAGCTCATCGCGGGCTATGCGGCGCCGGAGTTTCAGCGCGGCGTGCGCTCACTGGGCGCCTCGAGCAGCAGCATTCCGCGCTTCGAGGATACCAATCGGGTTTTGGGCGCGCTCAGCGGTTGGCAGATCGTTGCGGTGCCCGGACTGATTCCCGACCAGCACTTCTTCGATCACCTGGCGCATCGACGCTTTCCGGTTACGGTCTGGATCCGTCGGCCCGAGGAGATCGAATACCTGATCGAACCGGACATATTCCATGATTTCTTCGGTCATGTACCGCTGCTGACGGATCCGGTGTTTGCCCGATTCCTGCAGGCCTACGGCGAGGCTGGACCCAAGGCGCTCAGCGTTCCCGGCGGCTTGCGCATGCTCTCGCGCCTGTATTGGTACATGGTGGAATTCGGCCTGATCCGCAATCGCGGGCGCCTGTGCGTCTACGGTGCGGGGATCCTGTCCTCCAAGGGTGAGACGGTCTACAGCATCGAGAGCCCGGTGCCTCGGCGCCTGCGCTTCGAGCTCTTGCGCGTCATGCGCACCGACTACCGCATCGATGCGTTTCAGCACACGTACTTCGTCCTGGACAGCCTGGAGGAGCTATTCGAGGCCTGCTACCAGACCGACTTCGCACCCATCTACGAGCGCTATGCGGGCCTGGCGCCCATCGCGCCCGAGGCCTCGATGCCGGGTGATCTGCCGATCTAAAAAGAAGGCGCATCGCCTGTAATGGCCGCGATGCGCCCAATATCGCAGTTAGGAGCGCCCTTGACGGCTCGACAGGGAGGGATGACCGTCAAATGGCCGCTCGCTGCGGGCCGGTTGCTAGTATCGAGCAGTACGCATTACAGGCAAAGGGTGAGCCGCCGCGCCCGAGAGCGCAACTGGCGCCAAAAGCATCGGAAAATCAATAACATCCGTGTATCCGGTAGGAATCGAACTACAGGGGAATGAGGCGCTTTAGGGGGTCGCCATCCCTGGCGAGCGCTCCCTCCCTAGCCGGGCGGACTTTGACTCCAACGGCGCTCGTTTGCAAGCGCTCGCACCATGCGTGCACTGCCTGCAACGCTCAGGTCGGGCTGCGTAACATGTAGCCGACGCTGGGCACCGTGCTGAGCCAGCGTGGCTGCTCGGGGTCATCGCCGATCTTCTGTCGCAGACGGTGCATGAGCTGCTTGAGCAACTGCCGATCTCCGCCCCCGCGATGGCCCCAGACATGCACGAGCAGTCGATCGGTGTGCACGACCTGGCCGGCATTGGCCAGCAACAGTTGCAGTAGTCTTGACTCGAGCGGCGTGATCCTGATCTGGCGCTCCCCGATGCGCAGCACCAGCTGATCGGAGTCCAGGGCGAGCTCACCGACGCGCGTCTGCGTGCCGCTGTCATGCCCGGAGCGGCGCAACAGGGCCTTGACGCGCGCCACGAGCGTGCGCGGGCTGAAGGGCTTGGTCAGGTAATCATCAGCACCGAGCTCGAGCGCGCGCACGAGGTCGGCCTCCTCACCACGAGCGGTCAGCATCATGATCGGCAGCGTGCTCTCCTTGCGCATCAGGCCGCACAGCTCGAAGCCCGAGCCGCCCGGAAGGTTGATATCCAGGATGGCGAGGTCAGGCTGCTCGCCGTGAAATGTGCTCACAGCAGTGCCGTAGCTGATCGCACTCACAATCGGAAATCCTGCCTGGCGCAGCGCGAAGCCTACGACCGCAAGCATATCCGCATCATCATCGACCACTAGCAGTTTCAACGCATCATTGCTCCGGTTGGTGCGGCAATGTCAGGGTAAAGCGCGTGCGCTGCGCGGCGGTACGCTCCACACGGATCGAGCCGCCGTGACGCTCGACGATCGACTTTACGATCCACAGCCCGAGCCCCAATCCCGGGGCATCCGGCTCGGTTTCCACGCCGCGCTGGAAGCGCTCAAATATCGCGCCGATACTGCCGCCCGCCACTCCCTGACCCTCATCCTCGACCCAGATCTCGATCTGTCCGTCGAGCTGGCGTCCGCCGATATGAATCGTACTGTGTTCGGGCGAGAACTTGGCGGCATTTGCCAGCAGGTTCACGAACACCTGTGCGAGGCGCTGCGCATCACCGCGCACTACCGCAGCGATGCCTGGTGCGTCGATCTCGAGCTTCAGATCGCGCTGCACCAGCAACGGCGCGATCAGATCGTTCGCGTCGGCGACCACTTCGGTCAGATCCACGCGCTGCTCGCGGATTGAGAGCTGTCCGGCCTCGATGCGCACGCTCTCGAGCAGATTGTCAATCAGTCGCATCAGCCGCAACACGCCGCGCTCGACGTTGGCGATCAGCTCGCGCTGCGCCTCGGGCTGCATGTCCTCGAGTCCTTCGCGCAGCAGCTCGATCGAAGCCAATTGCGCGGCCAGTGGAGTGCGAAATTCGTGCGAGATATTGCCCAGCACGCTGTCGCGACCGCGGCGCGCAGCTTCCAGATCGGTCTCGTCGCGCAGGATCTGCACCTGGATGCCCTGGATCGGCTGCGCGCTCTTGATGATGACCGAGCGTGTGCCGCCATCGGCCATGCACAATAATTCGCGCGCGCTGCTCTGCTCGCTCGCGCGTGCGGCCAGTATGGGGCATTGGCGCTCACAGGGCCGCTCGCCATTCTTCGGCTGCGGCTGCAGCACGTCGCCGCAGAACTGGCCAATGATCTGGCTCTGCGAGCGGTTCAGCAAGGACGCCACCTGCGCATTGGCGTAACGAATGCGCCGCTGCTCATCGACCGCATAGACTCCCTCGACCACGCCGCTGAGTACGGCCTGGGCTTCGGCCTCGCGCCGGCGCAGCGTCTCGGTCAGGTCGATCAGATTCTCGCGCATCGCGTCCATCGAGCGCGCGAGGGCTCCGACCTCCAGTGGCGCGACCGCGGGAATGGCGGCGGAGAAATCGCCGCGGCCAATTCGCTCAGCCACGTCGCGCAGCGCGACGACGGGGCGCGCGAGCCAGCGCCCGTAGAGCACGCCGAGCAGCCCGGCGATGGCGGCGACGATCAGCGCCGTGGTCGCGAGGATCCAGTCGAAACTGTGTATGGCGGCGCGAAACTCCGCGCCGCTGAGCCGCGCGTCGAGCAGCCCTACGACCTCGCCGGTCTGCGCGGCGATCACAAGGCTCGCGGCATACTCGCTGCCGCGCGCGAGCGCCGTGGCGGCCGCCGCGCTCGGATCCGCGAGCGCGCGCGTATGCAGCGGCGTGAGCTCATCATCGGGCGGCGCATGGTAGGTCGAGAAATTGACCACCTGCAGCCGCGCGCCCACCTGCGCGCTGAGTTTCGCGAGCAGTGCCACGGTGGTCAGGCGCAGTGTCACCGCGCGCACGTCGGTACCCGGCACGCTCGCGTATGCACCCCAGATCAGCGAGCCGCCGCCCTGAGGCGCAACCACAAAGCGCTCGCCCTGCTCCTGCTCGGCCGTGTCGATTTCGGTCCAGTCGACCGGTGGTCCAGTCTGGGCGAGCACCGCCCCGTTGCGCATCAGCGCCGCCACATCCGTGCCCGTGCTCTCGCTGAAGCGCTGCAAAAACGGCTCCAGACCGCTGTTACCTTCGCTGGAGATCAGTCGCTGCAATGTCGGGCGCTCCGCCAGGATGCGCGCGTCGCTGAGCGCATCCTCACCGGCGCGCCGCAGCAGTTCGCGCGCCGAGGCGACCGCAAGTTGAGCGCGTACCAGGGCCTGCTGCTGGATTTGCCGGTTGAGCAATACGGCGCAGGCGATCGCGATCGCGGCCACGGCCAGCAACACGATCAGTACGCTGCCGCTTCCAAACCAGGAAGCCAGACCCACCTGCGAGCGCGAGTCAGCGTGATCTGAGATCGAGGCACGCGGTGTGTTCAAAGCGCCAACAGCCTAATGCGCGCGAGCGCCGCTGGCCAGCCAACCATGGGACGGGGCCTTACGATACGGCTCAGCCGCGCGGGGCGAGGCCGGCGCGCAGCTCAGGATGGCGCTTATCGAGCAGCGCCTTGGCCGTCAGGGTGACCAGTGCCAGCAAGGCGAGGATCGAGGCGGCGGCGAAGGCGCCGACGAAGTTGTATTCGCTGTGCAGAATCTCAATGTGCAGGGGCAGGGTGTTGGTCAGTCCGCGGATGTGGCCGGATACGACGGAGACCGCGCCGAACTCACCCATCGCGCGCGCATTGCACAGCAATACGCCGTAGAGCAGTCCCCAACGGATATTGGGCAAGGTCACGAGAAAGAAGCTCTGCAAACCGTTCGCACCGAGCGAGAGCGCCGTCTCCTCCTCCTCATTGCCCTGCGATTGCATCAGCGGTATCAACTCGCGTGCGACGAACGGAAAAGTCACGAACGTGGTGGCCAGCACGATGCCGGGTATGGCGAAGATGATCTGGATGTTGTGCTCGATGAGCCAGGGACCCAGCCAGCCCTGCGCGCCGAACACCAGTACGTACACCAGGCCGGCGATCACGGGTGAGATCGCGAATGGCAGATCGATCAGCGTGATCAACAGGTTCTTGCCGCGAAACTCGAACTTGGCGATAGCCCAGGCCGCCATCACGCCGAACACGAGATTGAGCGGGACCGTGATCGAGGCGGTCAGCAGCGTCAGGCGCATGGCGGCGAGCGCATTGGGATCGAGCAGGGCGCTCATATACGCTCCGATGCCTTTGCTCAGGGCTTCCGCGAATACGACCAGCAATGGCATCGCGACCAGGCCGAGCAGATAGGTCAGCGCGATCGTAAGCAGCGCGTAGCGGCCGACTTCCTCGGGAATCTGCGCTCGTCCGATCATCGCTGGCGCCGCCTCTTCTGGGCCCAGAGCTGCAAGCCATTGATGCCCAGCATCAGTGCGAAGGAAACCGTAAGCATCACCACTGCGATCGCGGTGGCCTGGGAGTACTGAAACTGCTCGAGCTTCGTCATGATCACGAGCGGTGCGATCTCCGAGACCTTCGGAATGTTGCCGGCTATGAAGATCACCGAGCCGTACTCGCCGACGGCTCGCGAGAAGCCCAGCGCGACGCCCGTCAGCAGCGCCGGCCAGATCGATGGCAATACCACCCAGCGAAACGTCTGCATCGAGGAGGCTCCCATCGACTCGGCCGCGCGCTCGAGCTCGCGATCCAGTTCCTCGAGCACCGGCTGCAAGGTGCGCACGATGAAGGGCAGGCTCACGAATGCCAGCGCGACGACGATGCCCAGCGGCGTGTATGCGACCTTGATGCCGAGCGGCGCCAGCAGTTGCCCGATCCAGCCCGTCGGGGCATAGAGCGCCGTCAGCGCAATGCCCGCCACCGCGGTTGGCAGCGCGAATGGCAGATCGATCATGGCGTCGAACAGGCGCCAGCCCGCAAAGCGCTGGCGCGTAAGCGCCCAGGCGATGCTGAAGCCGAAGACGGCGTTGATACCGGTAGCCAGCAGCGAGGCGCCGAAACTCAAACGCAGTGAGGCCAGCACTCGAGGGGTGGTCACGACCTGCCAGAATTTCACCGGCCCGAGCTCGGCGGAGCGCAGGAACACTGCCGAGAGCGGTATCAGGACAATCAGTGAAAGGTACAACAGCGTGTAGCCGAGTGTCAGGCCGAAACCGGGCAGCACGCGAAAGTCACGCGAGGCGCGGGTGCGGCGGGGGGTGGGCGCGGTGCCGGTGCCAGGACTAAGGCTGGCTGGTGCGGGCAGAGCGAGTGTGGCCTCGCTCATGAGGCGCTACTGGCCATAGATCTGATCGAAAACTCCGCCGTCATCGAAGAACTTCGGCTGCGCTTGGTCCCAGCCGCCGAAGGTATCGTCGATCGTGACGAGCTTGAGCGTCGGGAACTGGCCGGCATATTTCTGCGCTATGTCAGGATCGCGCGGCCGATAGAAGTTCTGCGCGATGATTTCCTGGCCCTGCGGCGTGTACAGGAACTTCAGGTATGCCTCGGCGATGGCGCGTGTGCCGCGACGATCCGCGACCTTATCCACGACGGTCACCGGCGGCTCGGCG
>JBEKUL010000102.1:0-11681 GCA_049515055.1 Steroidobacteraceae bacterium
GTTCAAGAATCTTTGCCTTGGCGTGATCCTCCTGCAGACGGCTCAGATTGTGTTCGAGCGCATAAAGGCCAGCGGCGGCAAGGTAGCCGGCCTGCCGCATGCCACCACCCAGCAACTTTCGGTGCCGATTCGCCCTGTCAATCAATTGGCGCGAGCCGATCAGCAGCGAGCCCGCCGGCGCACCCAGCCCCTTGGACAGGCAGCAGGAAATCGTGTCAAACAGCTGCCCGTAAGCGGCCGGGGACTGCCCGCGAGCGACCAGGGCGTTAAAGAGGCGGGCCCCATCCAGATGCATCGCCATACCGTGCTCGATGCAGACGCGGCGGATGCGCTCGATCTGCGCCAGATCCCAACAAGCGCCGCCGCCCTTGTTGACGGTGTTCTCAATTGCGACCAGGCGCGTCCAGGGCAGATGGGCGTCATCGCGGCGATTGATGTTGGAGCTCACTTGCTCGGCAGTGAAACGACCGCGATCGCCCTTGAGCAAGCGTACTGAGGCTCCGGAATTCGCGGCGATGCCGCCGCCCTCGTAAAGATACACGTGCGCCAGCTCGTCACAAATCACCTCATCGCCCGGCCGCGTCTGCAGCCTGATGGCGATCTGATTGGACATGGTGCCCGTGGGGCAATACAGCGCGGCCTCCTGCCCGAAGAGTGCCGCCGACTTCGTCTGCAGCAGATTGACCGTCTCGTCCTCGCCAAAGACATCATCGCCTACTTCGGCTCGCATCATCGCCTCGAGCATCGCCGCAGTGGGTCGCGTGACGGTGTCGCTGCGCACGTCGATCATCTGGGTCATTGCGTCTCCCATGTCGCAATCGCCTTCTCATCGCCTCAGAAGCTAGAATCACAAGCGCTGGACGGATCATTCAGGTGCCTCGCATTATGATAAGAATTGCGCTCTACGTCTCGCTGGCGCTGGCGTGCGCTCATCCCAGCTTCGCTGCGTCCGTCTTCACCACTCGACTTGACGATCCCAGGGCCGTTTATCTGAGCGCACAGAGCTTCGGCGCACATGCCGATGGGCGCGCCGACGACAGCGCGGCGATTCAGGCGGCCATCGACCAAGCCGGCGTCGACGCTCTCGGCGGCATCGTCTTCGTTCCGTCAGGACGCTACCGAGTGGCGCGCACTGTCTATGTCTGGCCGGGTGTGCGCGTCATAGGCTATGGCACGACGCGCCCGATCTTCGTGCTCGCCGACAACACGCCGGGCTTTCAGAGCGGCGTTGGCGTCATGGTGATGTTCACCGGCGCTCGTCCCGCCGATCCGACGCGCATGGCTAGCCGCGTACCGTTTTCGCCCCCCGGCACGGTGCCGCCCAATGTTGCCATTGCCGATGCCAATCCCGGCATCTTCTACTCAGCAATGAGCAACATCGATTTTGAAATCGGGCGTGGCAATCCGGCCGCTATTGCCATTCGCTTCCACGCCGCGCAGCACGCGTACCTGAGCCACATGGATTTTCACATCGGCTCCGGGCTCGCTGCGCTCACTCAGATCGGAAACGAGGCCGAGGATCTGCATTTCTACGGCGGCCGCTACGGTATTTTGACCGAGAAGCCATCGCCTGCCTGGCAATTCACGCTGATCGACTCGAGCTTTGAGGGTCAGCGTGAGGCGGCCATCCGCGAGCATGAAGCCGGCCTCACCCTTATTCGCGACAGCTTCCGCAACGAGCTGAGCGCTATCGACATTGATCCGAAGTATTCCGATGAGCTTTGGGTCAAAGATTGCCGCTTCGAACACATCTCCAACGCCGCGGTCATCATCAGCAACGAGAAGAGCCCTCTGACCGAAATCGGCTTTGAGAATGCCGTCCTGCAAAATGTGCCGACCTTCGCTCGCTACCGGGAAAGTGGCGCTGTGGTGGCGGGCAAGGGCGCCATATATCAGGTCAGCAATTTTAACTTCGGACTGATGGTGTCGCGCGAGGGCACGATGGGGACTATCGGCTCGCTCTACAGCGCCACGGCGCTTGGTAGCCTGCCGCCACGGCCGGCGAGCGCAATTGCGCCGCTGCCGCCAACCGAAGATTGGGTCAATGTGCACACCCTGGGCGTCGTCGGTGACGGAACGAGCGACGACACCGCAGCGATCCGGAGAGCCATCGCGACGCATCGTGTGCTGTATTTTCCCAGCGGCCACTATCTGGTCAGCGACACGCTGGCATTGAAGCCAGACACGGTACTGATCGGATTGCATCCTGCGCTGACCCAGTTCGATCTGCCGGATGGCACGAGCGGCTATCAGGGTGTAGGCGCGCCCAAAGCCGTGCTTTCCGCGCCGGCCGGCGGCGCGAATATTGTGAGCGGCCTTGGCATCTTCAGCGGCGGCGTCAATGCGCGCGCCGTTGCGCTGCTCTGGAAGGCAGGCGCCGACTCGCTGGTCGATGACGTGCGCCTGCTGGGTGGACATGGCAGCGGCACCAATCCCTATAACAACGATCACACCGCCGATCCGGATCTGCACAAGCGCTGGGATGGGCAATTTCCAAGTGTCTGGGTAACTGACGGCGGCGGCGGCACATTCGCTGACATCTGGAGCCCGGACACGTTTGCACAGGCGGGCTTTATGGTGTCGAACACGAAGACGCCTGGCCACGTCTATGAGCTCTCCGTTGAACACCATGTGCGCAACGAGATCAAATTTGATCACGCGGAGAATTGGGACATCAATGC
Source organism: Steroidobacteraceae bacterium (assembly GCA_049515055.1). GTDB lineage: Bacteria > Pseudomonadota > Gammaproteobacteria > Steroidobacterales > Steroidobacteraceae > FEN-1191. The sequence goes on from JBEKUL010000102.1 coordinate 2,682, forward strand.
GCCGCAAACCGAAGAGGAGGCAGGCGAGAGTCCCGAGGCTCTGTCGCTGGAGCTCGACTGGTCAGCGAACATCACCGTCGCCAATTACCACGCCTATCGCGTCACGCGCTCGCGCGCGCCCTTTGCCGCCGCCGTGCGCCTCTACCATTCCGCGAACATTCGATTTCGCAACGTGCACGTGAACGCCGAGAGCGGCTTTGCCACCTGCGACAATAATGGATGCGGCACTTTTTTGCGGCTCAGCAAGTACCCCTATGAGAATGCGATTGAGGATATGACGCATGGGCTGCAAGTGCGCGAGCGGGAATTTGCGCTGCTCGACATTCCCGCGCAAGCCACGGCAGCAGAGCCTGCCGATGCATCAGCGGTACTGGCGCCGGGGGCGAAAATCCAGAAGCTGCTGGATGGCTTCTATTCAATCTCCGGCGCCGCGGTGGATGCAGCGGGGAAGCTTTATTTCGTCGATCATCACCAGCAGCGCATCTTCGGCTGGTCGGCGGCGCAGGGACTTACGATTGAGCGCGACAATCCGCTCGATCCGGTCAATCTGGCATTTGATAAGGCGGGCGATCTGCTGGTGCTGTCCTCCGACGGAGCGCAGGGGACTGTATATAGCTTCCGCCCTGGATCGCCCGCGGATGAGCTCACGTTACTGGCGCCTCAGCCCAGCGCGCCGCATCCGGGCGCCTCGGCGCTACTGCCAACCAATTACTGGAACAATGGCGAGTTCCAGGATCAACTCGATCTCACTACCTACCGCTACCGCACGCTTCCCGAGATGTTTGCCCGCGATGTGTCAACCCCTACGGCCAGCGAGTACGTGGCACCGGACGGCAGTGTCTTTCTGCGCTCGGGACGGGTCTTTCAGCAAGGCCCACCGGATTCATCGGGTTGGCGCTTCTCCGATAACCTCGATACGTACGGCCTCATAAGCGCCGCTCCGGGTGAGCGAGTTTATGTCAGCAGCGCATCGGAAGATCGCACCTACAGTGCCGTGGTCGGCACCGACGGCACGCTCGGTGATCTCAAAATCTTTGCCGAGCGCGGCGGCGAGAGCGTCGCCGTCGATGCAAGCGGCAACATCTATGTGGCCAACGGGCAGATCTTTGTCTACAACGGGGCCGGACAGCAGATCGCCGAAATCGATGTGCCCGAGCGGCCCATCGACATTGTCTTCGGCGGCGCCGATCGCCGCACCCTCTTCATCCTCGCGCACCACGCGCTCTTCGCAGTCGAAACGCGCAGTCCATGAGAACTAGATTATATTTTATTATCAGATAATTAAAGTGATAACTTAATGTATCACCTAGAGGACACGATGAGCTCGCTAGTGAAGTTGCGCCATCCACAGATCCGCGTCCGGCCACGCGCTCACTGAGCGCGCGCAGCGAAAGCCGCTGTCTTCATCCGGTCTGTCGGGCACGCCGTAGCGGCGCGTCGCCGCACGCTTGTTGGCGGGATTGGACTCAAGCCACGAGCCGCCCTTCAAAACCTTGCACGCGCAGCCCTTGATGGAAGCCGATGTGTTGACCCATTGCCAGACGTCTCCGGACAGTCCCCTGTAGCGCTCGCCAATGCCCTCGCCCGGCCCGTCCGTGACGTGCGGCGCGATGCTCATGCTGCGCGCCATCGGCGCTGGGTCATCGCCCCAGGCGAAGATCTTGCGTGAGGGGCCGCGTGCAACGTATTCCCACTCGTCCTCGGAGGGCAGTCGCGAACCGTTGGCCTTGCAATAGGCCGCGGCGTCCCGAAAGGTCACACCTACGACCGGCGAGTCATCATCAACTGCATGCCGCTTCATCCCGTTACGCCAGTTGCCCCCGTCTACCTCCTCGATATGGATGCCATCCGGCATCAGCGCGTAACCGTAACCGACCTGCTCCGCATAGGTTTTGTAATGATTGCTGTCGGCAAATTGCCGAAACGCGGCAACGCTGACCGGCTGCCGATCCAGCTCAAACGGCTGTAGGGTGGCGCGCCGCAGGCTCTCGTCTTCGTATTCGGTCGGATCGCAGTGGGCGGAATACTGCCGGCAAAGAGCTACCGCGGCCTGAAGCTCCTCATGCGTACTGCCGAGCGAGACGCTGCGCGCGGAGGTCTCGAGCAGCGCCCGAACAGCGGCCGGCGAATATCGGCCTCCCGCATCGATGTCCTGAGTCTGGATCCCCAGGGTGTTCAACAGCGCCAGTACATTCGCGCCCGATATCGTGGGCCCCGTAGACATCGCGGGCCCCATCGACATCGTGGGCCCCGCGACAGCACCTGCGGCGCCCGAGCCGGAGATTACCCCGCTCGGCGTTTTGACCGCGCTGACAAGGGCGGTGGGGCCGGCGTCTGGCGTATTCCAGCCGAACAGTCGCGACAGCCAGCCGCTGGCGCTCGCGGTATCGGACTGAGGCAGGCCAGCCGGCACTGCGGAAGCAGGCACTTTGGCCAATGGCGGAGCGGGATTCTCGGGCGCGGTCGTGAAGTAGAAGCGCCCCGTCAGCGAGGAATCTTCCCAGGGCACCTGCTTATGCTCGGTGGCACCCATGACTGCAACGCGCACGTCCTGAAACAGATCCATCAGCGGTTCGTGTAGCTCGAGCATGGCCTTCGTCAGCGCGATGGTGTACGGGCTGTTGCGACCGTCACCGTCCTGCGCAACCGTACCGGGCGCGGTCGAATACGCGATCAGAATCCCCGTTACTGCCTGCACATCCATGACCGCCAGCCCTCTGTCGGCTGAGCGCATGCCGCGCATGTAGGGATTATTGCGGCAGGCGTCGAGAATCACGATGTTCATGGCATTGCGCGCGTAGCGCATCTGCTCGATCACCCAGTCAGCGCTTACCGCCTCGATCTCCAGATCCCCCTCACGCTCGATGTTTGCGGTAGTCGGGATCAGGTAGTTGCGACCACTGAGCTGCACGCCGTGACCGGCGTAATAGAACAGTCCCACGGCTTGCGGCCCGGCATCTTCCAGGCGCTTACCAAACTCCTGGATAGCTCGCTTCATGCTGAGCTGATCGGCATTGCGCCGCTCGATTACATAAAAACCGACCTTTTTCAATGTCTCGGCCATCAGGTCGGCGTCATTGGCTGGATTGCGCAGCGGCCCGCTCGGATAGGCGCTGTTGCCGATGACCAGCGCCACTCTGGGTTCTGCAGCCTGCACCCAGAGCGGCAGCAGCATCGCCATAGCCAGCAAAGAAAAGCGTTTCATGGCCACACGCCGCGCGGATCGTTTAGGTATAATTAATGTCCAGCAACGCACTCGGGTAGCGGGTTTTCGGGCCCGCCCCCTTGATCGGCATTATCGCTGCCGGGAGTGGTTTTGGAAGCGCCTTCGACGCTTTTACCTGTTGAGGCAGTTGTGCGAAGCAGAATAACGAAATGGCGCGCTCCTGAAGGGCATAACGCCGCACTGGGAACCGCTCTGGCGCTGGCGCTCCTGCTCGGGTCGCTAGCCTCGCAGGCGGGCATCTTTCGGGACGTCATGGTCACGATGCACCTGTCGAAACCCGACGCGCCGGCCGGCGCTCCCCAAGGGGTGCCGTGGGACGGATTCGCCTGCTGCAACCTGCATTACGATGGCGACACGATCACCGACCGTAACTATTCAGAACTGCCGATGATTCCACCCGGCACGCCCATCCAGGTAATCGCCTATAACGATGGCAAGCAGCGCGCTGATATCAAGGTCGATGGCAAATCGATGAAACTCAGCCATGACAATGGCCGCGAGCAGGAATCGCTCGAGGCATGGGTGGGCAAGATTGTCGTGCGCGATGATCCGCGCCCGCGCCTTCGCAGTTATCCGATGCCCGTGCGCGACGCGATCTACCAGGGCAAGGTCATGGTGGGCATGACGCGCGAGCAGGCCATCGCTTCGATCGGCTACCCGGTTGCGAATGAAAATATAGTGCTCGATACGCCGATCTGGCGGCTCTATCGCGGGCGGCACGATCGCTATGAGCTCAACTTTCGCACCGATGGGCGCGTGAACTCGATCACCGGGGAGACCGAGGTGACGAGCCAGGTTCTCTATCAACCCTAGGCTGATGAGCCGCAACTCCGATCGCTGGCGAACGCGCGGGGTCAGGATTATTCGGTCCAACGAGCTGGACGACAACACCGCCCAGACGCTCGGGATGCACCGGCGCGCCGCGGTGACCACCGAGCGAACGGGCGCGAAGAAACTGTGGGCCGGTACGGTAACCATCAATGCCAACGCAAAGACCGGAGCTCACCATCACGGCGATCTCGAGAGCGTGATCTATGTCGTCAGCGGCCTGGCGCGCCTGCGCTGGGGCGATCGGCTGGAATTCGTTGCAGAGGCCGCGCCGGGCGACTTTATCTATGTGCCCCCGTACGTGCCGCATCAGGAGATCAACGCGAGCGGGGATGCGCAGCTTCACTGCGTGCTCACACGCAGTGGGCAACGCGGCCTCGTCGTTAATCTCGACATCACTCCAGTAGAGGTCCCAGAGCTCGTGCGCTGGATCGACGACTTGCACAAGTAATCAATAACCGGTGCCCTTCATGCGCGCGGCCTGCGCGCATTCATCGGCCACCTTGAAATAGCGCTGCACGCCGTCGGCTCCCACATCAAACGGATGCGGCTCGCCCGGCTGACGCCCCGCCATCAGGCGCACCTTGGTGTATGCGTTGTCGAATTCCGAATGATTGGACATGATCACACTGGCGCCCGTGGCCGCTGCCGCCCTGGCCAGCTTGCGCTGCGAGTCGCTGTATACCGCGAGTGCAGCCACATCACTGGCAATTCCGGCAATCGCGGTGCCGCCCGAATAAGCCACGTTGAGCGGCTTGCCGTGATCCTTCACCGTGAAGAGCATGGACAGCGTACCGGGTGTATGACCCGGAGTGGTGACGAGCGTGACCGTGTTGGCGCCCACCGTGATCTTCTGCCCATCGACGCCCACGATGTCGCGCCTGGGTTTGCCCCCGGGCATGTCGGGGCCTCGCTCGATCATTTCCCAGTCGGGAGCGCCCATCACGACGCGCGCTCCATAAGTGTCCTGCAGCAGCTTGGCTCCCTGGTCGTGATCTGAATGTCCATGGCTGACGATCACATATTTGATCTTCCTGGGATCCAGATGCATTTTCTTCAACCCATCCACGATCTCCGGTGCGGCTGCGTAGTTGAATAAGGTGTCGATGATGATGATTCCATCCCGGTCGGTCAGCGCCCAGGAGGAGTGGATTCTGGTGCCGAGCCAATACAGGTTATCGAAGAGCTTGTAGGGCTCGGCATACCAGATCGCCCGGTCAGCGGCTGTGAGGTCTGCACCCACCGGGGTCGTGGGCGCAATGCAGACCCGGGCCAGCAGACCGGTGAAATTGAAACCGGCCGCCACCTTCGCGGCAGCAAGATGACCTTCATAGCTGTCCGGCGCAGGTGGCGCAGGCCGAGAAGGCTGCTGCGCCACGCTAGCACCGGCGCTAAACAGGGCCAGTGTGACCGTGAGCGCTGCGAGCTGGATCTTCTTTGCGATGGCCATTGCTTTTGCCCCTATGGTTGGTATTCACTCAATCCGGAACACCGATCGGCCGCCGTAGTCCTGTGAGCTCGCGCGCTGCGCACTGAGCAGCGCGCTGAACTGCGGGCCCGAGGCGTTGCGCTCAAGCGCGCGCACCTGACTGTCGAGCCGGCGCAGCGCACTGAGGCGCTCGCTGTTGCCGAGCCTGGCTTTGCTGACGGCGTCTTTCATCACACGCAAGGTCTCGTCATAGACCTTCAACGCCACAGGAAACGGGTGGCGATCCTTGCCGCCATGTGCGAACGAGAAGCGCGCCGGATCGCTGAATCGCGCCGGAACGCCATAGATCACCTCGGCGACAAAAGCCAGCGCCGCCACGGTGCGTGCGCCCACGCCCGGTGTCAGCAGCAGCTCGGCAAAATCCTTTGGACCGCGATCCGCCGCCGCAGCCAGTGTGGCATGCAATCGGCGCAGCTGCACGTCCGAGGCGAGCACCTCGTGATGCGCGGGCATGTGTAAATGCGGCGCAGCGCAGCCGGGCTGCGGCTCGGGCAGCGAGCCACTTGCTTCGAGCTCGGGAAACAAGGCAAGAGCCGCGTTACCGGCGCTGGCGCGCAGCCGGCGCAGTAGCGCGATGGGACGCTGCGGTCCGCCGTGGACGAGCTCCAGGCCGGCGCGCCGATTCTGTTTGGCGCGCGCATCCGCCAGATTGATGATGGCGCCTTGATTGCGCCCCTCAATGGCGGCGTGCGGCGAGTCAAGAAAGCTCACGAGCCCTTCAGACAGCCAGTGATAGCGCCGAGCCTCGCGCGCCTGCGTGTTCATGCCCTGTTGCACTACGCACCAATGCCCATCGGCAGCGACCACAAACGCGTGCAAATACAGATCGTAGCCGTCCTGCACCGCCGCATTATCGATCTTCGCCACCAGGCGGCTCGTCTGCGCGAGCGCGGCACTGTCCAGACCCGTGCGCTCGCCAACCCGCGCGAGCTGCACGGGTGTCTGCAGCGAGTGGCGCCCTCGCCCGCCGCAGATGTAGAGACCAAGCTCACCCTCGAGCGGCGACAGACCTCGCTTCAATGCGCCCAGCACACTCGTGGTGATGCCCGATGAGTGCCAATCCATGCCCATGACGGCGCCAAAGGACTGAAACCAGAACGGATGCGCGAGGCGGCGCAGGAATTCATCGCGGCCGTAGTGATGAATGATCGCCTCGGCGATGACGCGCCCGAGCGCGGCCATGCGCGAGGCGAGCCATGCAGGTACGCGCCCATTGTGCAGAGGAAGATTGGCACTGCCGGTGCGCTTGGCCATCTTGATTCATAATATACGCGGCCCGCCGAGCGCACATAAGCGCAGCGCGCTGCTATAGACAATGATGGCGAATCTTGTTTAGATCGTCTCAGTAGAGCCAAAAGACTCGACGGGGAGACTCCGCATGAGCAGGGAAATCAAGCCTCGCGGGCAATCGCGCCGCCAGGTTCTGGCTGCCGGCGCGGCACTCGCGGCTTTGAGCTCGAGCGTTCGCGCCGAGACCGTGACCGGCAAGCTCCCCTGGGCGCCGGGCGCTGCGAGCCCGCCGCAACCGGTAGATCCGAACGTCTGGAAATTCTTCACGCCCGAAGAGGTCAGCGCAGTCGAAGCTCTGGTCGAGCGCCTGATTCCCGCCGATCCGCAGACCCCGGGCGGCAAGGAGGCGGGCTGCGCAAACTTTATCGATGGCCAGCTCGCTGGGCCATATGGCGCGGCGGGGGGGCTTTACATGGAAGGCCCGTTTGCCGAGGGCACGCCACAGCAGGGCCTGCAAGCCCAGGCCACACCGGCGCAGACTTACCGCGCGGGGCTCAAATCGCTGGATGTCTACGTGCGCGCCCATTTCGCCGGCAAGAGCTTCGTCGCGCTCACTGCCGCCGATCAGGATGCAGTGATGTCAGGACTGGAGCATGGAACAGTCGCTCTGGATGGCGTCGACGGCAGGCGCTTCTTCAACCTGCTACTGCAGAACACGATGGAAGGCTTCTTTGCCGATCCGCTCTACGGCGGCAATCGCGATATGGTGGGCTGGAAGATGGTCGGTTTCCCGGGTGCACATTACGATTATCGAGATTATGTCGAGCAGCATAACCGCAAGCTCGAGCTCGAGCCGATATCGATTCTGTCGAGGCTCTGACAACGACTGCCGCGACGGCGGGGATACCGATGAGCAGAAGACTGCCTGCAACCGACGTGGCGATTATCGGTCTGGGCTGGACCGGCGCGATACTGGCTGAGCAGCTCACCAAAGCCGGGCTGAACGTGATTGCGATCGAGCGTGGTCCATGGCGCAACACCTCGAGCGATTTTCCGACCACTTATATACAGGATGAACTGCGCTACGCCATCAGGCTCGACCTGTTTCAGCAGGCTTCCCAGGGTACGCTGACATTCCGCAACAACAGTCGCCAGACCGCGCTGCCCATTCGTCACTTCGGCTCCTTCCTGCCGGGCAACGGCGTCGGCGGGGCTGGCATACATTGGAACGGGCAAACCTGGCGATTTCTGGCCAGCGATTTCGTCCTCAAGAGCCATCTCGAGGCGCGCTACGGCAAGTCGTGTATCCCCAAGGACATGACGATTCAGGATTGGGGCGTCACGTTTGATGAGCTCGAGCCCTATTACGATAAGTTCGAGAAACTGTGCGGCATATCGGGCAAAGCCGGTCACCTGAAGGGGCAGATTCAAGCCGGCGGCAATCCGTTCGAGGGCTCGCGCTCCGACGAATACCCGACACCGCCGATGCGCCAGCCCTATGCAGCCACGTTGTTCGCACAAGCCGCGGCGGCGATGGGCTATCACCCGTTTCCGCGGCCCTCGGCCAATCTCTCGCAGGCCTACACGAATCCGCTCGGCGTACGCCTGGGCCCCTGCACCTATTGCGGTTTCTGCGAGCGCTTCGGGTGCGGCAATTACTCGAAGGCCAGCCCGCAGACCACATTGCTGCCGGTACTGATGCGCCGGCGCAATTTCACCGCGCAGACCAACTGCGAGGTGCTCAAGATCATGATGTCGCGCGATGGCAAGCACGCGACCGGTGTGAGCTACATCGACTCGAGCGGCGAGATCTGGGAGCAGCCCGCAGAGCTCGTGCTGGTTTGCTCCTACTCGTACAACTGCGTACACATGCTGCTGGTCTCGGGAATTGGCAAGCCGTACGACCCGGTCAGCGGCAAGGGCGTCGTGGGACGCAATTACGCGTATCAGACCAGCTCGGGCGTGACGCTGCACTTCGACGACAAGATCTTCAATCCGTTCATTGGTGCCGGCTCGCTCGGCATGTGCATGGACGATTTCAATGGCGATAATTTCGATCACTCCGGATTGGGTTTCATTGGCGGCGCGGACATATCGACGTCGGTGAGCGGTGGGCGTCCGATCGAGCATCGACCCGTGCCGCCGGGCACGCCGCGCTGGGGCGCGGCCTGGAAGAGCGCGACGCGCGATACGTATCAGCGTGTCATGAACATCGGCTCGCAGGGTT
>JBEKUL010000103.1:0-12502 GCA_049515055.1 Steroidobacteraceae bacterium
CATGTGCCGCTTTACGGCCGCCGCCTTCTTACGCTTCCGTTCTTGCGTAGGCTTTTCGTAGAATTCGCGCCGCCGCAGCTCGGCGAGTACGCCCGCCTTCTCGCAGGCTCGCTTGAAGCGCCGCAATGCAGCGTCGAAATATTCGTTCTCACGTACGCGAACGCTCGGCATCTAATTCACAACCTTTTGATTAACAAAAACTTTTTGACGTCTGGCGCTTGACTTCGGGCCGCGATTCTAATGAGAGTCGAAGCAAAAGGCAAAATGCCCGGCGCCGCGCGCTTGCGCTCAGCGCAGCGCCGGTGATACTGCGCGCCGCCATGCGCATTCTGGCCGTTGAGACCTCCTGTGATGAAAGCGCCATCGCCGTGCTCGATGAGCGTCGAGGATTGCTCGCGCACGAGCTCTGGAGCCAGATTGATCTGCATCGGGCTTTCGGCGGCGTGGTGCCTGAGCTGGCCGCGCGTGATCATGTGCGCCGCTTGCCGCTGTTGCTGCGCACGGCGCTGGAGCAGGCACAGACGCACGGGCAGATCGACGGCGTGGCGTACACCGCGGGTCCGGGACTCATCGGCGCACTGCTTACGGGGGCTGCGTTTGCTCGGGCACTGAGCTTCGGCTGGGGCGTGCCGGCGATCGGCGTGCACCATCTCGAGGGCCATCTTCTGGCGCCATTGCTCGAGACGCCCGCGCCGCCTTTTCCGCACGTCGCGCTGCTGGTCTCGGGCGGCCATACGATGCTCATCGATGTGCTGGGTGTTGGCGAGTACCGCATTCTTGGCCAGACGCGCGACGATGCGGCCGGCGAGGCGTTCGACAAGACCGCAAAACTGCTCGGCCTGCCCTATCCCGGCGGCCCGGAGCTCGCGCAGCTGGCCACTGCCGGAAGAGCTGGCAACTATGCGTTTCCGCGCCCCATGCTCGATCGGCCAGGTTTCGAATTCAGCTTCTCTGGTCTGAAGACCGCCGTCATGCTGGCCGTGCGCGCCGGGCCCTTGTCCAGGCAGGCCCTGGCCGACGTGGCCTTCGCGGTGCAGGACGCCATCGTCGCGGTTCTGTGCGCGAAGGCGCTGCGAGCGCTGGCGCATACGGGACATCGTGTGCTGGTGGTCTCGGGCGGCGTGGGCGCAAATCGCGAACTGCGCGCGCGGCTAACGCGCGAGGCCGACGCCGCCGGCGCGCGCGTGTACTACCCGCGGCCGCAGTTCTGCACCGACAATGCGGCGATGATTGCCGTGGCCGGCATGCACCGGCTGCAGGCCGGCGAGCGTGCGGGTACCGCCATCGAAGTGCGCGCGCGCTGGCCGCTGACGGAGCTGCAAGCCCCGGGGGCACTGTTAGACTGCAGTGCACGAGTCTTGACCCCATGAGCGAACCGCACCGCGAGCCCTCTGAGCCGGGCGATCCTGCAAACGATGATCGTATGCGCGCCCATGGCGCGCGGGGCGATCGCATTTTCCTGCGCGGATTGACCGCCGAGTGCGTCATCGGCTTCATCGATTGGGAGCGGCGCATGCCGCAGAGGCTGCAGATCGATCTGGAGCTGCCCTGCGATTGCGCGCGTGCCGCCCGCCGCGACCAGATCGAAGACACGCTCGACTACAAGCTGGTGGCGCGGCGCGTATTGGCGTGGCTGCCGCAAACGCAGTTTCACCTGGTCGAAACCCTCGCGCACCGCTTGGCCATGCTGCTGCTGGCGGAATTTGCGCTCGAATGGATCCGCGTTTCCGTCAATAAGCCCGGAGCAATCCGCCACTCGCGCGATGTCGGGGTATGCATCGAGCGCCGGCGCGCGGACCTTGGGCCAGAAGCGACGCTCCCGGCTGCCGACGGGCTGTGATGAGCCAGGTGTTCATCGCCATCGGCGGTAACGTCGATCCGGCGGCGCGATTGCCCGAGGCAGCGCGTGCGCTCAAGGCCCGCTTCGCGGACACGCGCTTCTCCGCGTGCTACCGCAATCCGGCGGCCGGCTTCGAAGGCGCCGATTTCCTCAACGCCGTGGCGGGCTTCTCGACCGAGCTGCCGGTGCCCGAGCTGCTGCATGTGCTGCATGAGATCGAAGCACTGTGCGGGCGCTCGCGCGATGATCCCAAGTGGGGCCCGCGCGCACTGGATCTGGACCTGTTGCTCTACGATGATGTGGTGGGCGAGGGTCCGGGCTACACGCTGCCACGTCCGGACCTGCTGCGTCGGATCTATATGCTCGGACCTCTGGCGGAATTGGCACCGCAATGGCCTCATCCGCTCTGCGGCCGCAGCATCGGAGAGCTCTGGGCGGCCTTTCCCCGGGCCGAAGGCGCCATGATGCGCACCGGGCCGGATCTGAACGCGCTGTGAGCCGAGGCTCCGGCGCCTTGACTCACCAGCCGATACTGCGGCCGCCGTCGACGGCCAGCACCTGGCCGGTCACGAACGGTGCTTCGGTGGCGAAGAACAGCACAGCACGCGCGATGTCCTCAGGCGTCCCGGGCCGCTCGAGCGGCGTTCGCGCCCGAATGCGTTCGCGACGCTCCTCATCCAGGCCTTGTTCGGGCCAGAGCACCGCACCGGGCGCGATCGCATTGACACGCACTCGCGGCGCGAGCTCGCGCGCAAGGGAGCGCGTGAGCATGATCAGGCCCGCCTTGGCGACGCAGTACACCGTGTGCTCGCGCAAGGGCCTCAGTCCGTGAATGTCCACGATATTGAGCAGCGAGCCGCTGCGCCGCCGCAGCTGCGGCGCGGCTGCCTGGGCCAGAAACAGCGGCGCCTGCAGATTGGTGCCGATCAGATCGTTCCATTGCGCCAGCGTGATGTCGCCGACGGGCGTCGGATAGAAGCTCGAGGCGTTATTGACCAGCAGATCCAGAGCGCCGAAGCGATTGCAGGTCCCGGCGATGAGGTCCGGCAGCGCCGCGGTGTCGCGCAGATCCAGCACGCTCACGGCTGTGCTGCCAGCGCGCGCCCGCTCGAGCTGGGCGCCCAGTTGCTGCGCTTCTACGAGCGAGCGATGACAGTGGATCATGATATTGGCGCCCGCGGCATGCAGCGAGCGCGCAATCTGCGCACCGACGCGCCGCCCCGCCCCGGTCACAAGCGCCGTCTGGCCGGAAAGTGGCTGCGGATCGGTCATGGGTACAGCTTATGACGAGCCATGAGGCATCCTCAACGCTGCCGGCGCCGAATGCGCAGCAGCTGCTGCATTCGGCGGGGGTGATCGAGGCGGTGCGTAGTGCGATTCACGCGCAGGGTGGATGGATCGGGTTCGATCAGTATGTGCGCATCGTGCTGTATGCGCCTGGACTGGGCTATTACGCTGCCGGGAGCGTGAAATTCGGCCGCAGCGGCGATTTTGTCACGGCGCCGGAAACCTCGGGCCTGTACGCGCGCTGCGTGGCGAGCCAATGCGCACAGGTGCTGCGCGTCGTGGGTGGCGATGTGCTCGAGCTGGGCGCCGGTTCGGGCCGATTGGCCGTCGGTGTACTCGAGCGCCTGGCCGAGCTCGGAGCGCTCCCCGAGCACTATCGCATCCTGGAAGTCAGTGCCGATCTGCGTGCACGCCAGCAAGCGGCTCTCGCCGACTTGCCTGCGGTGCTGGCCGGACGCGTCGTCTGGCTCGATACGATGCCGTCGACGCCGATTGCCGGTGTGGTGCTCGCGAACGAGGTGGTCGACGCGCTGCCCTTTCAGCGCTTCGTCGTCGAGGGCGCAAACCTGCATGAGCGCGGCGTCGCAATGAACGCGGCGGGCGAGCTCATTGAGGCGGATCGCAGCGCCGCCGCCGGACTGCGCGCCGAACTCGCGCGCATCGTGCCGGGCGCGTGGCCCGAGCAGTATCTCTCGGAGCTTTGCGTGCTCGCGGGCCCCTGGATTGCCGCGATCGGCGCGGCGCTGGCGCGCGGCGCGGCGTTCATCATCGATTATGGGCTGCCACGGCGCGAGTATTACCACCCGCAGCGAGATCAAGGCACGATGCGCTGCCATTATCGACATCGGGTACACGAGGATGCGCTGCGCTATCCGGGCTTGCAGGACATCACGGCCTGGGTGGACTTCACGCGCGTGGCGGAAGCGGCGGTCGCGGCCGGCCTCACGGTCGCCGGCTATTGCACGCAGGCGGCCTTTCTGCTCGGCAATGGCATCGAGCGCGAGCTCGCCGCGGCCCCGGGCACTGTCGAGCGCGCGCGGCTGGCCTCTGAGGCGCGCGTGCTGTTGCAGCCGGGGGAGATGGGCGAGTACGTCAAGGTCATGGCGCTGACACGCGATTTTGACGAGCCGCTGCGCGGCTTCCAGCATCAGGACCTGCGACGCTCGCTCTGAAGCCGGGTGAGCTGCTCGGTGCGCGCAGCGCGCAGCGCTGCGGCGATAGCTGGACCATTGAGCTGCGCCATGCGTTCACGAGGAAGTGCGACCGCAGCGGCCGCCGCGACGGCGGCGCGCAGCACGCTCGCGGTTTCTGGCGCAGTACCTCGAGCCCCGCAGGCGCACAGCAAGCGCTCAAAGCGCTCCGGCCGACGCAAAGCATCCGCGCTCTCGAGCAACTCGAGCAGCCCGGCGCCATCCAGAGCGTGCGCGGCCGCGATGCGGTGCTGCAGCCGTACGCATAACAGCGCGAGCTCGCGATGCGGATTGGGCGCACGCAGGCGCTCGCACAAGGCCACGAGCCCGACTTGCGCCGATCCTGCCCCTAACGCGGCAAATCGCACGCTGGTGTCGGCGCTGAGGGGCACGACGGCGCGCAAGGCGTCACGGTCGGCCGCTTCCCAGCGCAATTCCGGCAACAGCACCGCGAGGGCCCCGCAATCCTGCAGAGTGTCAAAAAACACTTCCGGCCTGGGCTCGCGCAGCGCACGCTCGAGCTCCTGCCAGACGCGCTCGGGCACCAGCGCCGCGACCTCACCATTCGCGACCATGGCGCGCATCAGCGAGCAGGTCTCGGGCGCGACCCGAAAGCCCAGTTCGGCGAAGCGGGCCGCGAAGCGTGCCACGCGCAATACCCGCACCGGATCCTCGACGAATGCGGATGACACGTGGCGCAGTTGACGCTCACGCAGATCGTTGCGGCCCCCATACGGATCGATCAAGGCACCCTCGGGGCTGCGTGCCATCGCGTTGATCGTCAGGTCGCGACGCAACAGATCCTCCTCGAGCGTAACCTCGGGCGAAAACTGCGTCGTGAAGCCCCGATATCCCGGCCCGATCTTGCGTTCCAGGCGCGCAAGCGCGTATTCCTCATTCGTCTGCGGATGCAGAAACACGGGAAATTCGCGCCCAACGGGCCGATAGCCGGCACGCTCCATGTCGGCCGGCGTGCCGCCGACCACGACCCAGTCACGCTCGCTCACAGGACGGCCGAGCAACTCGTCCCGGACTGCTCCGCCGACCAGATAGACTTGCATGGAATCGCATGTTAACCGAGACCCGCACTCGCCCCGGCCGAGCGAGCCCGATCGCGCTGTCGCTGCTGCTTTGCGGGGCCTTATCGGGCTGTGGCGTCGCCTACATGACGCAGGCGGCGCAGGGGCAGTTGAGCCTCATGCGCGCGCGCCGTGCCATCCCTGCCGTGCTGGCCGATCCGGGCACCAGCCCCGAGCTCAGGACGCGTCTGCAGCTCGTGCAGGATGCGCGCGCATTCGCTTCGAGCGCACTGCTGCTGCCCGACAATCGCAGCTATCGCAGCTACAGCGATCTGCACCGGCCCTATGCGGTCTGGAACGTCGTGGCAGCCCCGGAATTCTCGATCGAGCCGCGGCACTGGTGCTTTCCGTTCACCGGCTGTATCGCCTATCGCGGGTATTTTCACGAGCGCAGCGCCCGACGCTATGCGCGCTCGCTTGCGGCCCGGGGCAATGACGTGCTCGTCTATGGCGTCGCGGCGTATTCAACTCTGGGTCATTTCGCCGACCCGGTGCTCAATACGATGATGGAATACGGCGACCTGGAGCTGGTCTCGACCCTATTTCATGAGCTCGCGCACCAATTGGTCTATGTGTCCGGCGACAGCGAGTTCAACGAGTCCTTTGCTGTGACCGTGGAGCGGGAGGGACTGCGACGCTGGCTCGCGGCGCGTGATCGAAGTGCCGAGCTTGCCGAGTACCTTGAGCGCCGTCAGGCGCTTGAGCAGATCGATGGGGTATTTACCGCCGGTCGGGCGCAGCTGGGCCGTCTCTACGGTAAATCCCTGTCGAGCGCGCGCATGCGCGAGCGCAAGCGCGCGCGGCTCGAAACCATCGCCCAGAACGTGCGCGCGCTCGAACAGCAGTACGGGCTGCACACCATCTATGATGAGTGGATCGCACAGGGGCTCAATAATGCGCACCTGGCATCGATCGCGACCTACACGGGCTGCGTGCCTGGATTCCAACGATTGCTCGCAGCGCAGGCCGGCGCGCTGCCGGCCTTTTACAGCGCCGTGCGAGAGCTCGCGCGCGATTCCCAGGCTCGCCGCGCGTTATGCCATGACCACGCGCTCAATGTGTCGGGCGAGGCGCAGGGTGCAGCCACAGAGGCGTCCAGGCCCTGAAGCTGGCCGGCTGCAATCCCAGACGTTCGCAGCCATTGTCGCGGCACACGCTGTCGCTCAGCAGCGAGCGATAGTTGTCAGTGGAAAAGGGTTTGCCCGGCAGCAAACCCATCACGGCGGCCTGAATTCGCGCGAGCGCATTGGGCAGCGGTATGAGGCGGCAGGGAAGCTGCGCGGCCTGTGCGCTCAGGCGCACGATCTGCGCCAGCGTGAGCACTTCCGGGCCGCACAATTCGTAGGTCTGCCGGACCGTCGCCTCACCCTCGAGCGCGCGCATGAATGCCTCGGCGACATCGCCGACGTAAATCGGAGCGAAGCGCGCGCTCGCGCGCGCGAGCGGCAACAGCCCGCGCGTGAGGCGCAGGATATTGGCGAAACGCTGGCTGAGCGAATCCTCGGGTCCGAAAATGACCGAGGGTCGGAATATCGTCCACTCGAGTGCGCCGGCGCGGCGTACAAGTTGCTCGGCCTGTCCCTTGGTGCGCAGATAATGACTGCGGCCGTGCTCTGCATCCGCGTTGAGCGCGCTCATCTGCAGCAGGCGCGGCACGTGCGCGAGCTGCATAGCCCGCAGGAGCCCAGCGGTAAATTCGACGTGCGCGCGCCGGAAGCCGGCACCGTTGTGGCCGGGCTCATTGAGTATGCCAACCAGATTTATGGCAACGTCGCAACCCTCCAGGGTGCGGCGCAGGAACTCCGCGTCGTACGCGTTGCCGACCGCGAGCTCTACGCTTGACAGGGGCAGCAGTGCATCGGCATGTGCGGCATTGCGCGTTGCCAGGCGCACGCCGTGACCGGCACGCACCAGTCGCGCAATGAGTTCCCGGCCCACGAAGCCAGTGCCGCCCGTCACGCCAATGAGCAGCGTACGGGTGGCGATGGGCTGCTTCAGCGCCATAACTTCCGTGCCGGTCTCGCGCCGCACTGCATGCACTGCAGTAGAGCGCGATTGCGGCACGAAAGCCAGCGTGCTAGCCGGACTGGTTCCAGCTCGACGCGCTCGCTTGCTGCAGCATCAATGGCGGCTTCAGTGCGTCTCGACACTGACGCGCTTGGGCTCGGGCGTCGGCACCTTCGGGATCGTCACTTCCAGCACTCCATTGATATGGCGTGCCTTGATCTGATCGTGCTGCACGCTGTTCGGCAGCGTGAAGCGTCGCAGGAACGCGCCTTCCACGCGCTCGAGGCGCTCGAAACCTTTCTGATTCTCACGGCGCTCGATAAGTCGCTCGCCACGCAGCGTGAGCACACCGTTGTCCGTCGTGATGCTGATGTCTTTCGGCTCGACGCCCGGCAGGTCGGCGCGCACGACGAATTTGTCCGGCTCTTCGTGCACATCAACGCTGGGAATCCAGGTCACCGACGCTTCGTTGGCGGCTGCGGGTGCAGAGAAGCTGTCGCCGAAGATCTGATCGACCTGGCGGTGCAGCCGATTCAGCACATTCCAGGGCTCATAACGTATCAATGTCATGGTCGCGGTCCTCCAAAATAAGCACTAAGTGGTTGTAGGGTCATTCAGGGAGCCATGAGGCTCCACAGTCATGCACCTAAACTGAGGCTGCGGCGCGCACTTTCAAGGCCGGTCGCACTGTGCATAGGCTGTGGACTGCCTGTGCGGGGTCGGTGGATACCAGATCTAGGGGTTGAACACAGCGGCGGGGTGTTGGCGAAAGTGAATCTTTTTGATCGCGACCGTACCGCGAATAGTTTCGTAATATTTTGATAAATAATGAGTTATTTTATCGAAATTAAATATTAAATATTCTTGACGATGACCACTGCGCTTCATTAGTCTGCGTCGGCCATACAACAAGATGTTGTGTTGCACGGTCTGCCGATTATGAGCTGTTGGGGGACTCACGGAGCGCTCATTACCATGAATTCTGTCGTTAAACTCATGACCCGCGACCTCAATGCGATCCCATTCCAGGAAGCCTCCCTGGACATCTGGGACAAGAAGTATCGCCTGTGTTCCAAGGACGGCCAGCCGATCGATGGCAACATGGACGACACCTATAAGCGTGTCGCGCGTGCATTGGCCGACGTGGAGCGCGAGGAGCAGCGCGAGGGCTGGTACGAGCGCTTTCTCTGGGCGTTGCGTCAGGGTGCGCTGCCCGCCGGCCGCGTGATCTCGAATGCCGGGGCCTGGGAGCACAAGCCGGCGACCTCGACGATCAACTGCACGGTCTCGGGCACGATCCGCGACTCCATGGACGATATTCTCGGCAAAGTCCATGAGGCGGGCCTGACCCTCAAAGCCGGTTGCGGCATCGGCTACGAATTCTCGACCTTGCGACCGCGCGGAGCATACGTCTCGGGCGCTGGTGCCTACACCTCCGGGCCGCTGTCGTTCATGGATATCTACGACAAGATGTGTTTCACGATCTCCTCGGCCGGCGGCCGTCGCGGCGCGCAGATGGGAACCTTCGATGTTGGCCATCCCGATGCGATGGATTTCATCCGCGCCAAGCGCGAGAACGGGCGGCTGCGCCAATTCAACCTGTCGTTACTGGTTACCGATGAATTCATGCGCGCCGTGCGCGAGCAGACCGATTGGAAGCTCGCATTCCCGATCTGCCGCGCTGAATACGAGGCCGAACAGCCCGATCTGATGGACCCGCAGCGCTTTGTCTGGCGCGAGTGGCCGGTGCACGAAGGCTACGTCGTCAACGAGGAAGGTCTGGTCGCCTGCCGGATCTACAAGCAGTTGCCGGCGCAGCGCATGTGGGACGTGATCATGTCATCGACCTACGATTTCGCCGAGCCCGGCTTCATCCTGATCGACCGTGTCAACGAGATGAACAATAACTGGTGGTGCGAGACTATTCGCGCAACCAACCCGTGCGTGACGGCCGACACGCGCCTGGCAACGCAGTTCGGCATGGTGCGCATCGGGGATCTGTATGCGAGCGGCTCGGATCTGGAGGTCACGGTAGACCGGCGCGCTCTCGACCTCGGGCCTGGCGTAGCCGTACGCAAGGCCGTGCCCGCGTTCATGAGCTCGCCTTGTGCCGAAGTCTATCGCGTGGTTACTGAAGCAGGCTACGAGATCAAAGCCACCGCATGGCATGACTTTTACACCACGCGCGGCAAGATCAAGCTCAAGGATCTGAAGCCCGGCGATGAGCTGCTGGTTCAGTCCGGCAAAGGTCAATTCGGCAATGAAGGTAGCTCGCAGCTCGGTACGCTGCTTGGCCTGCTGACCGGGGATGGCCATTTCACGAATCGTGGCAAGGGTGAGCAGGCGGCGATCATCAATTTGTGGGGGCTGGATCGCGACTACGCTGCCTCCGTGGTCGCGTACGTCAATGCACTGATTGCCGGCGTCGCCGAAAGCGCGCGCGACTACCGCGTGAGCGCTGTGGCCGTGCCACAGCGCAATCTGATTATGATCCGCTCGATATTGTTGGCGCGGGTGCTCGAGCATTATGGCTTCACGGCCCAGACCAAGTTGCAGGTGCCCGAGGTGATCTGGCGCGGCAGCGAGGCGTGTGTAAAGGCCTATCTGCGAGCGCTGTTTCAGACCGATGGGACCGTCCAACGTTCGGATAAACAGGCCTATTGCACTATCCGACTCGCATCCAGTGCGCGATCACTCTTGCAGGATGTGCAGGCATTGCTCGCGAATTTCGGTATCTTCAGCCGTATCCTGCTGCGCCGTGCGGCCACTCAGCGTCTGCTGCCCAACGGCAAGGGCGGCCAGAGCCCATACCCTTGCAAGGCCGATTACGAATTGCTGATCGGCTCACAGTCACGCGATCGATTCATGCATGAGATTGGATTTCTGACCGGCGCCAAGAATCAGAAGTACGCGCAATGGCGCGCGCAGCGTACGCAAACTCGCATCGATAATTTTCGCAGTCCGATTGTGTCCGTCGAGCACGTGGGATACGCGGCGGTGTTTGATACCACACAACGCGATAAGAACAATCTCATCTTTAACGGCTTGGTCACTGGAAATTGTGGTGAGCAACCTTTACCGCCTTACGGCTCGTGCCTGCTGGGTTCGGTCAATCTCACGCGCTTCGTGCGTGAGCCCTTCACGCAGGAGGCGCGCTTCGACTGGGATGCTTACCGCGAGGTGGTGCGCGTGTTCACGCGCATGCTCGACAACGTGGTGGAGGTCAACGGCCTGCCGCTGCGCCCGCAGCGCGATGAGATCCAGCGCAAGCGCCGCCATGGCATGGGCTTTCTGGGTCTGGGTTCGACCACCACATTGCTCGGCATGAAATACGGCTCGGCTCAGTCGGTGCAGTTTACCGAGGATGTTTCGCGCGAGATGGCGCTGGCTGGCTGGGAAGCGGCGCTGGAGTTGGCGCGCGAGAAGGGTCCCGCGCCAATCATGAACGAGGAATTCACGGTCACCCGCGAGATGCTGCGCAAGCGTCCCGAGATGGTGCGGGATGGCTGGAAGCCCGGCGCGCGCATTCCGGGACGCCTATTGCATGCCCGCTACAGCCGCTACATGCAGCGGCTCGCAGCGGTCGCGCCGCAACTGGTCGAGCAGCTCGCGCAGATCGGAGCGCGCTTCACGCACCACAGCTCGATTGCCCCGACCGGCACGATCTCGCTGTCGCTGGCCAACAATGCCAGCAATGGCATCGAGCCCTCGTTCGCGCACCACTATTTCCGTAATGTGATCCGCTCGGGTCGCAAGACCAAAGAGAAGATCGACGTGTTCTCCTTCGAGCTGCTGGCCTATCGCGAACTGGTGAATCAGCACGCCATGCCTGGAGCGACCGGCGAGGCGGAAGCCTTGCCGGCCTATTTCACCGCGGCCGACGAGGTCACCCCGCGGCAGCATGTCGACATCCAGGCGGCGGCGCAGACGTGGATCGACTCCTCGATCTCCAAGACGGCCAACGTGCCGACGAACTTTCCCTACGAGGATTTCAAAGGCATCTATCGCTATGCGCATGAGCAGGGGCTCAAGGGCTGCACGACCTTTCGCTTCAATCCGGAAGCATTTCAGGGCGTGCTGGTCAAAGAGGAAGATCTCAAGAACACGACCTATGTCTTTACGCTCGAGGAAGGACGGCACGGAGATCCGGACCCGCGGCGACGAGGAGGTCGAGTACGACGGGGAGATGCACAGCGCCGCAAATTTGTTCGACGCCTTGAAGGAAGGCTATTACGGGAAGTTTTGAACATGAGCACACGTATCGACAAGCGCATCGTCAAGTACCGCGTACTGAAAGCCGACGAGCCGTCGGCGGCTAAACCGGCAGCGCCCGAGCAGGAGCTCGCGCATAGCCGCGATGGCCGCACCGCCAAGGTCATCCGCATGCACGAGGAGATCCAGCGCCCCGAGGTGCTGATCGGCTCGACCTACAAGATCAAGACTCCGGTTTCGGACCACGCGATGTACGTCACGATCAACGACATCGTGCTCAACGAGGGTACCGAGTACGAACAGCGCCGGCCGTTCGAAGTCTTCATCAATTCCAAGAACCTGGATCATTTCCAGTGGATCGTCGCGCTCACCCGGATCATCTCGGCCGTGTTCCGCAAGGGTGGCGATGTGGCGTTCCTGGTCGATGAGCTCAAGGCCGTTTTCGACCCGCGCGGCGGGTACTGGCAGCCTGGCGGCAAGTTCATGCCCTCGATCATCGCCGAGCTCGGCCATGTGATCGAGAAGCATTTGCAGACCATCGGTCTGATGCGCAAGCCCGAGCTGGACGTGCATCAGAAGAAGCTGGTCGAAGAGAAGCGCGCCGAATTCGAGGCGCGAGCCAAGCAGCAGGACGCGTTTGCGCGGTCGCATTTTCCCGAGGGCGCGCAGCTGTGCACCAAGTGCAGTACGGCGGCCGTCGTGATGATGGACGGCTGCATGACCTGTCTGAACTGCGGCGAATCCAAGTGCGGGTGATATACCGTACCGGGACGGGCTGACAGCGGCCTTGAGGGATCCTCAAGGCCGCTGCTATTTTCCAAAAACAGGACTTTGGCGGCAGAATCGGCGCTGTCGCCGCTGTAATGTCTGCCGCACATGAAACGCAC
>JBEKUL010000104.1:0-11414 GCA_049515055.1 Steroidobacteraceae bacterium
GACATCGCCGGGCAGATGGAACAAATGCAGTCTCTGCAGCCAGGGCCACAGTAGCCCGGCGATGATGAAAATCGCCCCGATTGTCAGTAGCGCACGGCTCATGTCCGACAAGCCTAACGCCGGAAAGCTATCGGCGAAAGCCGCAGCCGGGCGTGCTAGATTGCGCGGTACCGGGGCCTCCTGGATAAGGAAAACCACATGGATCGCCGCGAGTTCGTCATTAGTAGTCTTGCGCTGGGCACCGGCGCGGGGTCGCGCTCGGCGCTCGCCCAGATCAGTGGCGATGCAACCCCGGTCACGGTGAGTGTGCACACCGATCAGCCGCTCGCAACGATCGCGCCCGACTTCCTCGGTCTCGGCTTCGAGGTCTCCTCCGTTGCCCGACTCGGTGTGATGAATCGCGCCGCCCGCGTCCACGTCGAGCTCATCCGCACCTTGGGGCGGCACGGCGTTATCCGCATTGGCGGCAACACTTCGGACTACGCGCACTACGCGGCCCGGGACCCGGCCGTAGCCAGCGCTTATGGAACGGTGATCAACGATGCTGTGCTCAAGGATCTCGGCGGCTTTCTGGATGCGACCGGGTGGAATCTCATCTGGGGATTCAACCTTGGCCGCGGGACGCAGGCCGAGGCTCTCGCCGAGGCGGCGGTCGTGTTGCCCATCGCCGGGCGCCGACTCGTGGCCTGCGAGATCGGCAACGAGCCGGATTTGTTTGTAGGCGCCAAGCACCGAACGGACTACAGCTACGACGCGTGGCTCGCCGAATATCGCAGCTACAAGACCGCGCTGCGCGAGCGCTTTGGGAACATTCCATTGGCCGGTCCCGATGCTGCGGGCAATACCGATTGGGTAACCCGCTTCGCTGCCGATGAGGGCAAGGACGCGGCTCTTCTGACCGCCCACTATTACCGTGAACATCAGAACGACACCAGCACGATCGAGAAATTGCTGGCCGTTGATCCGAAATTGCAGGGCAGGATGGATCAATGGCACGCGGCGTCCCAGAGCTGCGCACGAGCGTATCGGATCTGCGAGACGAATTCCTTTTCTGGCGGCGGGCGCCCCGGTGTCAGTGACACGATGGCGGGCGCGCTCTGGGTGCTGGACTTTATGTATACGCTGGCATCAAACGGCTGCTCCGGCGTGAACATGGAGACCGGGGTCAATCATCTGGATTTCATGAGTTCATACTCACCCATCGCCGACGATGAGCATGGCCACTACACGGCGAGGCCGGAGTATTACGGCATGCTCGCGTTCTCCCTCGGAGGCAGGGGGAAGCTGCTTCAGACCGACGTGACGACGCAGGCCCCGCAGATCAAAGCCTATGCGACTCGGTCCGACGAGGGCGCACTTGCAATCACGCTGATCAACAAAGGAGCGGGGCAGCACGACGCCGATCTGCAAATTGCGGGGCTGGGCGCGGCTCGACGGGCTACTATTGATCGACTTTCCGCCCCAGGCGTGGATGCGAAAACGGGCGTGACGCTCGGCGGCGCTCAAGTGACGCCGCAAGGCAGCTGGAAGGCATCAAAATCCGAATCGATGCATGTAGCTGACGGCAAGCTCAGCGTAAGATTGCCCGCCTACAGTGCGGCGATCTGCACGGTGGTATGACGGGTCTGGTTGCTCTGCCGGCCTGTCCAGACATTTAACAATATTGGGGGCACTGCCATGAGAGCGTTGAACCGACGCCATTTCCTGTCGTCCACCGTTGCGTCCGCCGCCATGGCCGCACCTTTGAGCGCTGCACTGGCCGGCACTGATAAATTCGCCCGCGACCGGGATTGGAGCGGCAACGATCCAGTCTCCTACCCGGAGCCCGCATGGGAAATCAAGGACAAGCGCTTTTCAGGCAATCAGTCGAACTCGCCGCTGCAACGGCTCTGGCACGGAGTCGGCACTGATGCCGGACTCTGGTGCGAAGGCCCGGTGTGGATGGCCGACTGGGGCTGCCTGCTCTGGAGCGACATTCCCAATCACCGCGTACTGCGCTGGAGCGAGGATGACGGCCACGTGAGCATCTATCAGGCCGACTCAGGCTATTCCAACGGCCACACACGCGATCTGCAGGGGCGTCTGATCGCAGTGGAGCACGATACGCGGCGCGTGCGTCGCCGTGAGTACGACGGCAGCTGGACCATTCTGTGCGACAGCTTCGAAGGCAAGAAACTCAACGCGCCGAACGACCTGGCGATTTTTCACGATGGCTCGATTTTCTTCACCGATCCGGGCTACGGCATCATGAACCCGTATGAGGGGCACAAGGCCACCTTCGAGCTGCCCACCCGCGTCTACCGCATCGATCCGGCCGGCCATGTCGCGGTTGTCGCCGAAGGTCCGATGCGTCGGCCCAACGGCATCTGCTTCTCGCCCGACTTTAAAAAGGCCTACGTCGTCGACAGCGGCTTTACCGACGGGCCAAAGTACCCGGGCAACGTCATCGTCTTTGACGTCAAGGGCACCGTGCTGTCCAATCCGCAGGTATTTGCCGATTTCAAGCCCGGTATGACCGACGGTATCCGCTGCGACACCGATGGCAACCTCTGGTGCGGCTGGGGCTGGGGCGGCGCGGACACCAACGGCGTGCGCGTGCACCATCCTGACGGCGGCGTACTGGCGATCCTGCATTTGCCCGAAATCTGCGCGAACCTGTGCTTCGGCGGCGCCAAGCGCGATCGGCTCTTCATGTGCGCCAGCACCTCGATCTACGCCATTTACGTCAACGCGATCGGCCACGTGGTCAGTTAGAATGGCACCCCCCTTTGAGATTCCCCTGGAGACCCTCCCATGGCTGTGAGCGCACGAAAAGTACTGTCGCCTGTCGAGCCGCTCAGCCTGGACTATGATCGCGAGCGTCTCGAAGACGTCGGCTTCATGACCTGCATGACGCTCGTGTTGCTGGGCAACTATGCCCAGACCGGGCATTTCGGCGGTCCTCTGGCCTACACACCCTATAACGTAGCCGTGCACCTCGCCGGTCCCGAGCTCGGCGGCCTGCGCTACGACTATCGCCGGCCCAAGCACCCTTATGGCGACAAGTTCATGCTGGCTGGCGGCCACTGCATTCCGACCTGCTATGCGCTCTGGATGATCATGGGCGAGGCGCTGGCCCGCAAATACAAGGCGACCCGCGACAAGCGCTACTACGTCGACCCACAGATCGCGATGCTTGGCGTCGATGCGATCGGCTTTCGGCGCGGCGCGGGCGCGATGGCCACGATCCTGCAGGAGAACAAGCTCGTCGATGATCCGCTGTTCGCAGAGGCGAAGGGCAGAGGCATCCGGGCGCTGGCCGGGCACGCCGAAAGTACCGATCTGACAAACGACGTCAACGGCGGCCCATCCGGTATCGGTATCGCAACGGCCGCCGGCAAAGCTGCCTTCTGGGACATTATCGGCGCGTCCATCGAGGCGCCCAAGGTCATCGCCTTTGAAGGTGAGTTCGCGATGACTGAAGGGCACGCGCAGGAGTTGAAGACCCAGGCGCTCGCGATGCAGGTCGGCAAGCGCCTGCGTGTGATGTTCTCCGATAACAACGCCGGCATCGATGACTCCTTGCTCGGCGGCGTGATCGCGGCCAAGTACGACGGCTACAAACTCGCGGAGCAGTGGACGTCCTACGGCTGGAATGTCCTGACGGTCCAGGATGGCAACGATTACGACCAGGTCGTCGCCGCGCTGAAGAAGATGGACGACTGGGATCCGAAGGATCGCCGTCCGATGGTCATGCTGGGCAAGACCGTCAAAGGCTACTGGCCCAAGGTCGAGTCCGGCATGGTAGGCAAGACATGCCAGCAGGTCGTCGGCTATCTGAGCCATCCCTACGGGATGAAGATGAATTCCGAGTACTTCGTTGCGCTCGCCGAAACATTCGAGAAGCAGTATGGCGTCGAGTTCGCCGGCATCCGCAAAGGCGCGGTCACCGATACGCGCGAACGGCTGATCCAGTTCAAGACCAACATTGATATCGCCATGTCCGTGCTTGATCGCAACGGACTCGGAGACTGGCTCGCCGAGCGCCTCGTGACGATCGGCGATACCGTCAAGGATGAATTCAAACTGCGCATCGATGCGAAGCACGATCCATTTCTCGACGATCGCCTGCGCGTCGCCAATCTTCCCGTGGACGCGCAGAAGGTTACCGTCAAGAACAAGATCTCGGGCGCCGAGAAGCAGGTCGGCATTGCGCTGTTCCGCAAGCCCGGCGAGATGGCCGGTACTCGCCGCGCGATCTCCGAGATCATCAAGTGGATGAACTACGTAACCGAGGGCCGCTTCCTGACGCTGGCCGCCGATTTGTCGGAATCGATCAATGTCGAGCACGGCAGCCTCTGGGGCCATTACGATCCGGAAAACAATCCGCTCGGCACGCGCATCAAGGCCTCCATTCAGGAGGCGGGCAACGCGTCGAGCGCGATCGGCATGGTGAGCCAGAGCGCGAGCGTCGATCCGGAGAAATTCGCCGGCGTGTGGGCGCTCAGCGGCACTTATGGTGCCTTCACGCCGCTGATGTACACCCCTGCGCGCGTCTGGAGTCAGCAGAACCAGGACAGTAAATTTCGCATGGGCGTGCTGCACATTCTGGCCGGACACTCGGGTCCCGAGACCGCAGCTGACGGACGCACGCACTTCGGCATCTTCGCCACGCAGGTCTGGAAGCTCTTCCCGCGCGGTCAGACCATTCACTTGAATTTCTGGGATTACAACGACGTCGCCGCGGGTTACTTTGCCGCCGCAGAGATCGCCGCACGCGATCCAAAGGTCGGCATCATCTCAATTGAAGTCGCGCGCCCGGATTTTCCCGTGGCCGATCGCGCCAAGTTCGGCGATACCGATCTGAAGGCCGCCGCCAAGGGCTTCTACGTGATCCGTGATTTTGCGCCCGGCCAGCCCAAGCACGGCTACGTGGTCGCGCAGGGCTCGAGTTCCACCGTGAATCTCGTCAACGTTCTGCCGCGTCTGGAGCAGGCCGGCATCAACGTCAAGGTGATTGCAGCCATCAGCGAGGCTTTGTTCGACCGGCAGCCCGAGGCCTACCGTAATTCCGTGCTACCGCCGCAGGCTCGCTACGATCTGATGGTCGTGAGCACCGGCACGCGCCGCGTCTGGCCGTTGAGCGATCCAGGACCGCTGACTGATGCCTACTCACTGACCTCCGACTGGGACAATCAGTGGCTCACAGGCGGCCTTGAGGCCGACGTGATTACGGAGGCGCACCTGGATCGTGATTCGATCTTCGCCGGTATCGAGCGTTTCGCGCGCGATCGTTCCGAGCGACTCAGTCGCCAGAAGTCATTGCTGAACGCCTTGTAAATAGCGGCTTTGCTATCAGCGCTTCGGTACCAGCGCCACCACGCGGGCCGGAAAGCCGCTGCCGTTCTGTGGCTTGGGAAAGCTGACCATTACGAGGCCGCCGGCCTCGGGTATCTGATCCAGATTCGCGAGCAGCTCGATCTGAAAGTGGTTTGTGCCGAGCAGGTAGCTCTCCAGCGAATAGTCGTCCTTCGACACCGCGCTGCCCGGATCGGTATCCGTGGTCTCGTGACCCGACGCGGTGATCTTGCGCTGCTCGTAGAGGTATTGCAGAACCGGCTTGCTCCAGCCCGGGTAATGTGCCAGGCCGTGGGCGTCGAGATTCTGCATGGACGCCATATCCGGCCAGCGCTTCGACCAGTCGGTGCGCAGCGCCACGAACGCGCCTGCTGGAATAGGGCCGTGCCTGGATTCCCATTCCCTGACGTCCTGCAGCGTGACGACATAGTCGGGGTTTTTTCCGACTTTGTCATGCACATCGATCACGACCAGGCGCAGCAGGAACTCGTGCGGATCGATCTGATCAACGGTCTTGAGTCCATCGTGAAAATGCGCCGGCGGATCCACGTGCGTGCCCCACTGGCCCGGATGGCAAAAGCTTTCCGCGTGAAAGCCATCCTTGGGGATCGTGAACAAGGTGGTGACGGTCTCGGGCGCGAAGCCCTTCCAGTGCGGCGAGGTCGGACTGAATGCGTGCGTCAGATCGATGAAGTCGGCATTCTGGAGAATGCTGTAGGCCTGCTCCAGGCTGGAGGGGGTAGCGGCGCGGGCAGCGAGGCTGGCCACGCTCAGGAGCAGCCCGGCCATCAAAACGCCATATTGACTGCGAGCAGGCATCGTATGTTCCTCCGGTCTTTGTGTTTCTTGCCGTGCATTGTACTGACGGTGCTACCCTTGTTGGCAATCATGCGGGGCTCCTGATGGAACGCGAGCAGTTGGTTTTCGTGGGTACCAGCGACCTGTCCGGACATTTTCGTGGCAAGAGCTTCTCTGCCGCGGATCTGCAGGCCAGGATGCAAAACGGCGTTGGCCTTGCGCCAACCAACATCTTCATATCCGCCTTTGGCCCAATTCAGATGACTGTCTTTGGAACCAGCGGCGAGGTCTTTCTCATTCCCGATCCGAGCACTCGCGTCTGTGTACCTTTTCTCGGCAGCCAGGCGGAATATTTTTTCATCGGCGACATCAGAACCGAGGACGGCTCGCCCTGGGCATTTTGTCCGCGCCACGTGCTTCGGCGAGCGCTGGATCGCCTGCAGCAGGAGACTGGCCTGCGGCTGCTTGTGGGCTTCGAGCAGGAGTTCATCTACACCGGGGTCAGTGCCCAACCGCATCAAGCCTACAACTTCGATGCGCTGCGCCGCCAGGCGCCATTCGGCGAGGCGCTGCTGGCGGCGATGCGCCAGGCGGGGGTCATTCCCGATTCCTTTCTGGTCGAATTCGGCGCCCGGCAATTCGAGGTGACCAGCGCGCCTGCGATCGGTATGAGAAGCGCCGACGATGCGGTGATCACGCGCGAGCTGGCGCAGGCGGTTGCATTTCGCTTGGGAAATCGTGTGAGTTTTGCCCCACTGCCCGATCCCGGCGGCGTCGGCAATGGCACACATATCCACTGGAGTTTTCTGGATTCGGACGGCCAACCGGTCATCTACAACGAGCGCCATCCCTGGAACTTGTCGGCGCTGGCCCGCCAGTTCATCGCTGGCATCCAGTATCATCTGCCCGCGCTGTGCGCGCTGACCGCTCCCTCGGTGGCTTCCTATTACCGTCTGCGTCCGGACCGCTGGGCGCCGGTGCAATGCGATGTGTCGCCGCTGGATCGCGGAGCAGCGGTGCGCATCTGCCCGGTGAGTGGCAGTGATCCGCAGCAGCGCGCACGACAGTTCAATGTCGAATATCGTGTCGCCGATGCAACCGCCAGTCCCTACCTGGCGCTCGCTGTACTGGTCCAAGCCGGGCTCGACGGCATTCGCCAGGAGCGCGGCATCATGATGGAGCGCGTGCGAGCATTGCCCCGCAGTCTGAGCGAGGCACTCGCGATGCTCGAGAGCAGTGACGTGGCCGCTGACTGGCTTGGAGCCGATCTTCTCGCAGCCTATCTGAAATTCAAGCGCGCGGAAATCAAAGGCCTCGAGACTCTCAATGAAAC
This sequence comes from Steroidobacteraceae bacterium, assembly GCA_049515055.1. GTDB lineage: Bacteria > Pseudomonadota > Gammaproteobacteria > Steroidobacterales > Steroidobacteraceae > FEN-1191. Next base: position 7,469 of record JBEKUL010000104.1, read on the forward strand.
TGAAATCTGCCATCGCTATGCCGAAGTCTATTGATATTCAGTACGCTGTCGGTGACTGCGCTTGCCTGGAGTACTGCTGATGAACGCGCCCCTTAGTCGTGAAATCCCGATCGATCCGGCTCACAGCGCGCTGCTGATCGTGGATGTGCAGAATTACAACTGCACCTGGGAGGGCGGCGAATATGCGCACCTCAGCCGTCAGGAGAAGGAGCAGCGCTACGGCTATTTCTTTCGTACGCTCGAGGATAGCGCATTACCCAACATGGTTCTGCTGCAGCAAGCATGCCGCAAGGCCGGTATCGAGGTGATCTACACGCTGATCGAGAGTCTCACCGCCGACGGGCGCGACCGCTCGCTCGACTACAAGATCAGTGGCTTCAACGTCCCCAAAGGCTCGAGCGATGCCAGGATCCTCGAAGAGCTTGCGCCCTTGCCCGATGAGATCCTGTTTCCCAAGACCTCGTCCTCGGTATTCATCTCGACCAATATCGACTACGTATTGCGCAATCTGGGTGTGCGCTCTTTGATCATCGCCGGCTGCCTGACGGATCAATGTGTCGACTCGGCGGTGCGCGATGCCTGCGATCTGGGCTATCTCGTCACGGTGCCGACCGATGCCTGCGCGACCTTATCCGAGGAGCGCCACGACTGGTCGCTGCGCAACAATCGCGGCTATTGCCGCCAGCTCACGACGCGCCAATTGTCGCAGGAGATCGAGCGACTGACCCAGCCGCGCTGAGAAGTATCATGCCCAATCAGGCCGATGCACCGCACGGCGCCGAGCCCGCTGATCTGAAGACGATCGCTTCAGTGACGCTCGAGCATTACGAGCTTCGCGCCGAGCAATTCCACGCCGGCACGCGCGATCACGATGTCAGCCAGAACATCGCGGCGCTGCTGCGGCATATCGAAGCGGAGGCACCCTTCACGATTCTCGATTTGGGCTGCGGTCCGGGGCGCGATCTCAAGACACTGTCGCAACTGGGCCATAGGGCGATCGGCCTGGACGGCGCTGCTGCGTTTGTGGCGATGGCACGCGAGAATTGCGCGTGCGAAGTATGGCAGCAGGATTTCCTGCGCCTTGATCTTCCCGCAGCGTATTTCGATGGCATCTTCGCGAACGCATCGCTGTTTCACGTGCCGTCCCGGGAATTGCCACGGGTGCTGCGCGAGTTGCACGCGGCCTTGAAACCCAGGGGAGTGCTGTTCAGCTCCAATCCGCACGGCCATAACGAGGAGGGCTGGAACCGCGGGCGCTACGGCGCTTACCACGATCTGGACACATGGCGAGGATATATGCTCGCCGCGAGCTACGAGGAACTCGAGCATTACTATCGGCCAACCGGGTTGCCGCGCGAGCAGCAACCCTGGCTCGCGAGCCTCTGGCGCCGATCGTCTCCGTGAAACCGATGCTCGGGCGCCCAAATGGATCCTCGTGCAGCATGGCACTCGTCTTCGCCGCGCTGGGGCTATGCGGCCATCACCCGGCGGGCGCCGAGGACGGTTACGATCTGTGGCTGCGCTACAGGCCGCTTGAGACACAATGGGCCGGGCCATATAAGCAAGCCGCCACTGAGCTGGTGGGCGCGGCCGGCTCGCCCACTCTTGCCGCCGCGCAATCGGAGCTCACGCGCGGGCTCGCCGGCCTGCTGGGCAGCGCCCCGCGCAGTGTTCAGCGCGTCACGCAGGATGGCGCGATCGTATTCGGCACACCCCGATCATCGCCGTTGATTGCGCATCTGGAGCTCAAGCCGCAGGGCGCGTCGCGCGAGGGCTACCTCATCCGTAGCGTTGCGATCGATGGCCACCACGCGATTGTGATCGCGGCGAACGAAGACATCGGGGTGCTATACGGCGCGTTTCAGTTCCTGCGCCTGCTACAGACGCACCAGGGGCTGGAACAGCTGAATGTCAGCTCCTCGCCGCAGATCCAATTGCGTGTGCTCAATCACTGGGACAATCTCGACGGCTCGATTGAGCGTGGTTATGCCGGAGCTTCGATCTGGGACTGGCAGAAGCTGCCCGACTATTTGGACCCGCGCTATACTGATTACGCCCGCGCCTGCGCCTCGGTCGGCATAAACGGCTCCGTACTCAATGACGTCAACGCGAGCTCGTTCAGTCTCACGGCTCTGTATCTGCGCAAGGCCGCAGCGCTTGCGAATGTCTTCCGAACCTACGGGCTGCGCGTATATCTGAGTGCGCGTTTCACTGCGCCCATCGAGATCGGTGGCCTCAATACGGCCGATCCGCTGGATCCGGGCGTGCGCGCCTGGTGGCGCGCGAAAGCCGACGAGATCTATCGATTTATTCCTGATTTCGGCGGCTTTCTGGTCAAAGCAAACTCCGAGGGCCAGCCTGGGCCGCAGGACTACCATCGTTCGCACGCCGATGGCGCGAACATGCTGGCCGAGGCGCTGGCGCCTCACGGTGGCGTCGCGATCTGGCGCGCATTCGTTTATTCGCACGATCAGCCTGACGATCGCGCCAAGCAAGCCTACACGGAATTTACGCCGCTCGACGGCAAGTTCCGCGACAACGTGCTGCTGCAGGTCAAATACGGCGCGATCGACTTTCAGCCGCGTGAGCCATTCCATCCCTTATTTGGCGCAATGCCTCACACGCCGCTGATGCTGGAACTGCAGCTTACGAAGGAGTATCTGGGCTTCGCGACGCAGCTGGCGTACCTCGGGCCGCTTTGGGAAGAAATCCTCGAGTCCGACACCTACGTGAGGGGAAAAGACTCCACCGTCCGCAAGGTGATCGACGGCTCGCTGCACGGTTACGCGCGGTCCGGCATTGCCGGTGTCGCCAACATCGGTGCGGACCGCAACTGGAGTGGCTCGCATTTCGATCAGGCCAACTGGTACGCCTTCGGCCGCCTCGCGTGGGATCCAAGCCTGAAGTCTTCGGCAATCGCCGCGGAATGGGTACGCATGACTTTCTCCAACGATGCCGCGTTCGTCGAACCGGTAGTCGCGATGATGATGGGCTCGCGCGAAGCCGTCGTGAACTACATGACGCCCTTGGGTCTGCATCACCAGATGGCGCAGGGTCATCATTACGGCCCGGGCCCGTGGGTGACCGGCGGCCCAAACGCCGATTGGACCTCGATCTACTACAACCGCGCGGACGCGCAGGGCATTGGCTTTGATCGCAGCCCGACCGGCAGCAATGCGGTTTCTCAATACGCACCGGAGGTGGCCGCAGAGTTTGGAAGTCTCGAGCGCACTCCGGACAAATACCTGCTCTGGTTTCATCATGTCCCGTGGGATTACCGCATGGCCTCCGGACGCTCGCTTTGGGACGAGCTTGTGCGCCACTACACCTCTGGGGTTCAAAGTGTCGCCGAGATGCGTAAGGTTTGGGCGGGTCTTGCTGCTTATGTGGATCCGCAGCGCTATGAGCAGGTCGCCGCGTTCCTGGCGATCCAGGAACAGGAAGCTCAATGGTGGCGCGATGCGAGCATCGCCTATTTTCAGAGCTTCTCGCGCCGCCCGCTGCCTGAAGGCTTCGCAGCGCCAGAGCATTCATTGCAGTACTACGAAGCGTTATGCTTCCCTGTAGTTCCGGGAGACCCAGGCGGCCAGTCGCCGCCGTGCACGCCATGAGCCAGACTGACGCACTTGCTAGCTACTTCGCACGCTGTCACTGCGGTGCGCTCAGCGCACACTACCGCACGGGATTGGCTACTTCTTCCTGGTCCATACGATTATGTCAGTGCGCATTCTGCACTGCGCATAGCGCCTTGAGCACCTCCGACCCGGCAGGGACGCTGACATTCAGCGCAGCCGAGCCCGCGCTTCTGCAGCGCTATCAGTTTGGCACCCGCTCGGCGGACTTTCTGATTTGCCGGGCGTGCGGAGTCTTCCTGGGGGCGGTCATGACGCTTGATTCCGGGCGACGGGGGGTCCTGAACGTTCGTACCCTGCAGCCGATCCCCGTA
>JBEKUL010000105.1:0-11165 GCA_049515055.1 Steroidobacteraceae bacterium
GGTGCGGACAGGCCTGACCAGCTCACGCCGGGATTGGGGCCGGGATCTGCACTCCATGCCGGGGATCCAGGGCCTGCCAGCGCGGCGGCCAGTATCAGCGAGAGGGTCAGTGAGCGTGCGTTCATGGCTGCGTGGCCGGCTGAGTCGGCTTGGGAAGCGCCGGCGGATCGGACACCGGAGGCGCATTGGGCACCGGTTTGTTCGCAGCATCAGCCGCGCGCTTGGCCACCTGATCGATGTCGGTGCGCGCCAGATACTCGTGCCAGGCTTTGTCTTCGGAATCGACTGAACCGAGAAATTCCAGCAGGCCCGGGTCTGGCATGTCCGCCGCGTGTAGCACCGATACGATCCGGCAACCGCTCAGCAGCGCCGCGAGGACGTACGCACGTCCCCTCACGTACCGAGCGACGGTGCCGCCGCGCCCTGCGCTTCGCCCGCGGCCCATTCGTAAAAGTCCGCGTCCAGATCCTGATCCTTGCTGAGCTGCAATGCATCGCCGTCGGCCAGCAGCTCCAGGTCTTCAGGCATCGCACTGGCGAGCGGGCTCACTGCCGGATGCTCGCCGCGGGGTGCGACCAGCAACAGTATGGCGAGCACCGCGGCCGCCCCGGCCGGCGCCCAATGGCGCACGAGGCTGCGCTGCCAGAAGGGCCGCGCGGCGAGCGCCGCATAACGCGCCTGCGTCAGCCGCGAGCGCACAGCCGCCGGCACGCGCTCGACGCTGTCGTTCAACAGCTGCCGCGCATGGCGTTCCAACTCGCTCGTCCCCGCGTTCATATCCTCGACATTCATGGCCGAAAATCTCCCAGCTTGGCGCGCAAGGCCTGCAACGCACGAAAGTAATGTGTCTTGACGCTGCCCTGCGAACACTTCATCGCAACCGCAGTCTCCTGCACGTCCAGACCTTCAAAATTGCGCAGCAGGAACGCCTGTCGCTGCCGGCCCGGCAATTGCGACAGCGCCTGCTCCAGAGCGCGCATCATCTCGTCGGATTCAACCTGTACTGAGGGTTGCGGGGCATTATCGGTCGCCTGCGCCAGCGCATCGCCGCCTTCATCCTCCTCCCCCTGCCACGGAATCCAGCTCATCACGCGCTGGCGCACGATGCGCCGGCGCTGCATGTCGCGGATCCGATTCTCCAGGATGCGATAGAACAGCGGCTTCCATTCCTGCGGGGGGCGCGAGGCATAGCGGTGCGCCAGTTGCATCATCGCGTCCTGCACCGCATCGAGGGCGTCGGCCTCATGCCGCAATGCTATCTGTGCGATCCTAAAGCCCTTGCGCTCGACTCCGGCCAAGAAGCTCTCGAGCGCGCGCGCACCGTCCTGGGTCGTATCACGCAATCGTACTTTCCGGAGCGGGAGCAGATCGGCTGTCTGTGACGGCAGAGTAGCAAAGGCTTGCATAGGTCCGCATCCGTACTTCAACGGGAGTTCCGTCAGTGCAGAACGGCGCAGAAAGCGTTTCGGTTGACACTGCTCGGGGATGCCCGCAGCCCGATGGAACGTTACAAAAATCATCCACTTATTGCAGGGACGTGCGTCATTATGACAAGCAGCCTCGCGGCGAGGCGGCTGAACCGGCCGCAGACGCGCTTTTATTCTCTTAACTGTTTGATTATTAAGAACAATGTAATTTGCTCATTTTTTCATCAAACTGACATCAATAGCGTAAAACACCGGTGAATTTGCGCGCGCAGACTGTGCTGTCCACAAACTTATCCACAACGATTGTGGACAACCCGGGCGAGCACGTGCATCGATTGCTGCGGGTCGCGATCGATCTGCCCCGACACAATCTCTTCGACTATCTGCCCCCGCCGGGCCTGGATGCCTCGCAGGTACCGCTCGGAGCGCGGGTGCGGGTGCCCTTCGGCTCGCGCGAGAAGATCGGCGTTGTCGCGGATTATGCCAGCGCGGCATCGGTCAGTCCGGCGGCGCTCAAGAGTGCGCGCGCGCTCATCGATCCGGCAGCGCTGCTCGATGAGCCGTTGATGCGGCTGCTGCGCTGGACCGCCCAGTACTATCACCATCCGCCCGGCGAGGTGTTTGCCGCGGCCCTGCCACTGGCCTTGCGCAAGGGCGGCTGCGCACTCGCACAGATCGAGCTCTGGCGCATCACGGCCGAGGGAGCCAGGGCGCTCGCGTCCCAGCCCCTGCAGCGCGCGCCCCGGCAGCGGGCGCTGCTGGCACTCCTGGCCGCGGCGCCTGATGGGCTCGGCGCAGCGCAGCTCGCCGCCTTCGACCCGTCGTGGCGAAATGCAGCCCGAGCGCTGCAGGCGCGCGGCTACCTCCAGCGTCTGCAGACCGTCGCCCCGGCGGTGCCGGCGCAGCCGCTGCCCACTCTCAGCGCCGCCGCGCCGCTGCTGTCGGATGCGCAAAGCCATGCGGTCGCGCAGATCGAAGCCGCGGCCGGCACGTTCGCGGCCTTCGTACTGCAGGGCGCCACCGGCAGCGGAAAGACCGAGGTCTACCTGCAGTGCGCCGCGCTCAGCCTGCAACGCGGGCGCAGCGCCCTGGTGCTGGTGCCCGAGATTGCGCTCACGCCGCAGCTGGTCGCGCGCTTCCGCGAGCGTCTGCGCTGCGACATCGCAGTCCTGCACTCGGGACTGCCCGAGGCCGAGCGCCTGGCGGCCTGGCGCGCCGCGCATAGCGGCCGGGCGCGCATCGTGCTGGGCACGCGCTCGGCCGTGTTCGCGCCGGTGCCGGATCTGGGCCTGATCGTGGTCGACGAGGAGCACGACAGCTCCTACAAGCAGCACGAGGGCGGCTGCCGCTACTCGGCGCGCGATCTGGCGGTCACGCGCGCCATGCAGTCGCAGATCCCGATCGTGCTCGGCTCAGCCACACCGGCGCTCGAGACGCTGCACAATCTCACGCTCGAGCGCTACCATCGACTGGTGCTGCCGCGGCGAGCCGATCAACCCGCTGCCCCGCAGCTGACGCTGATCGATCTGCGCGCGCACAGCGTGACGCAGGGCCTGTCCAGACCGGCGCTCGAGGCCATGCGCCGGCATCTGCAGGCCGCCGGACAGGTGCTGGTGTTCATCAATCGGCGCGGTTACGCACCGACGCTGCTGTGCACCGCCTGCGGCTGGATTGCGCCCTGCCGGCAATGCGATGCGCGCCTGACCGTGCATCGCGTGAAATCCGAACTGCAGTGCCATCACTGCGGCGCGATCGAGCCCTTGCCGTCGCGCTGTGCGCGTTGCGGCTTCACGGTCAAGAGCGTCGGCCAGGGCACCGAGCGCGTGCAGGAGACGCTGCAAACATTGTTACCCGAGCACTCCCTGGTGCGGCTCGATCGCGATAGCGCCTCGCGCCCGGGCGAACTCGAGGCGCTCATGAGCCGGGTGCTGTCGGGCGAGTCTCGCATTCTCGTCGGCACGCAGATCGTGGCCAAGGGCCATCACTTTCCGCGCATCTCACTGGTGGTGGTGCTCAACGCCGACCAGGGTCTGTTCAGCACCGATTTTCGTGCGGCCGAGCGGCTCGCCCAGACCATCGTGCAGGTGGCCGGGCGCGCCGGTCGCGAGCAGGAGCGCGGGGAAGTGCTGATCCAGACCGAATATCCCGAGCATCCGCTGCTGCAGAGCCTGCTCAAGGGCGGCTATGAGGAATTTGCCGCGGTCGCTCTGGCCGAGCGCAGCGCCGCCTCCTGGCCGCCGTATACCCGTCTCGCACTGCTGCGCGCCTCAGCCCCAACGCAGCAGGTCGCGCTCGAATTTCTGAGCCAGGCGCGCGCGCTCGCGAGCCCCGAGCGCGGTGTGCGCTTGCTCGGCCCCGTCATGGCCGCGATGGCGCGCCGCGCGGGGCGCTATCACGCCCAGTTATTGCTCGAGAGCCGCGAGCGCGGCCCGTTGCATCGCCTGCTCGATCAATGGCTACCAGCGCTCGCGCAGCTGCCGCAGGCGCGACGCGTGCGCTATGCGCTCGACGTCGATCCGATCGAGGTGCAGTGACGCCAGCGCCGCGCGGCGGCGGCGCGCGGCAACTGCGGTAGACTCGCCGGCCGTCCCGTGGGAGGGTCCAAAACTTTGAAAGCGCAGCTCGAGCGTCTGATCGCGCACGCACTGCACGCCCTGGCTGGCAGCGTGCTGCCCGAGCACATCGACAGCGAGCCGATCAACGTCGAGCGCACGCGCGATCCGAGTCACGGGGACTATGCCAGCAATATCGCGCTGCGCCTGGCTCGCCGCGTCGGCAAGCCTCCACGCGAGCTCGCCGCCGCGATCGTGCAGGCGCTGCCGGCCAGCCCCCTCGTGGCGCGCGCCGAGGTGGCTGGGGCCGGATTCATCAACCTGCATCTGGTGCGTGCGGCGCATGCGGTGGTGCTCGCCGAGGTACTCGAGCAGTCCGAACGCTACGGTCAGTGCGATCTGGGACGCGGCGAGCGCGTCATACTCGAGTTCGTCTCCGCGAACCCCACCGGCCCATTGCACGTCGGCCACGGGCGCCAGGCCGCCTATGGTGCGACGCTCGCCAATCTGCTGCGCGCCACGGGCTACCAGGTGCATCGCGAGTACTACATAAACGACGGCGGCCGCCAGGTCGACATCCTGACACTGAGCGCGTGGCTGCGTTATCTGGAGCGCTGCGGCGAGCAGCTCGCGTTTCCAGCCAACGGCTACCAGGGCGAATATGTGCAGGCGATCGCGGCCCGATTGTATGAGCAGGCCGGGCCGAGCCTGCGGCGCGAGGCGGCCGTGGTGCTCGCGCAATTGCCGCCGGATGCCCCGTCCGGCGACAAGGAGCAGTACCTCGATGCACTGATCGAGCGCATGCGCTCACTGCTCGGCGCCAGCGGTTACCAGATCGTGCTGGAATTGTCGCTGACGACGATGCTGGCCGACATCCGCGATGACCTGGCGGGCTTTGGCGTCGAATTCGACAGCTGGTACTCCGAGCGCGAGCTCGTGCGCGACGGCGCGGTCGAGCGCGCACTCACGGCGCTGGATGCGCGCGGACAACTGTACCGGCGCGACGCGGCCGTGTGGTTCCGCTCCAGCCAGTTCGGTGACGACGAGGACCGCGTACTGGTGCGCGCCAATGGACAGTGGACCTATTTCGCACCGGACCTGGCTTATCACCTGCAGAAGCGCGAGCGCGGCTTCGCGCACCTGATGGACGTGCTGGGTGCGGACCACCACGGCTATGTGGCGCGTATGCGCGGCGCGCTCACGGCCCTGGGTGCGCCCGCGGACTGCCTCGAAGCCTGCCTGATCCAGTTCGTGAGCCTGTTGCGCGGCGGCGAGCGCATCGCGATGGGCAAGCGCGCCGGCCAATTCGTGACGTTGCGCCAATTGCGCGAGGAAGTCGGCAACGACGCCTGCAGATTGTTCTATCTCATGCGCAGTCATGATCAGCCGCTCGACTTCGATCTGGAGCTCGCCAAGTCACGCACTAATGAAAATCCCGTCTTCTACATTCAGTACGCGCACGCGCGCGTCGCGAGCGTACACAAGCAGCTCGCGGCCCGGGGTCTGCACTATGATCAGGCGCTGGGCCTGGAGCATGTGACGCGCCTGGACAGTGCATTGGAGCAGGCGGTGCTCTCGGCGCTGGCGCGCTATCCCGAGGTGCTGCTGCAGGCCGCGACGGCTCGCGCCCCGCATGCGCTGGTGCATTACCTGCGCGAGCTCGCCAATGCCTTTCACAGCTGGTACAACGCGGCCACTTTCATCGTCGATGAGGCGGCGTTGCGCAACGCGCGCCTGGCGCTCGCCGGCGCCGTGCAGCAGGTGCTGCGCAATGGCCTGCGCCTGCTCGGCGTATCAGCACCGGAGAGCATGTGAGCGGCCAGCGCCTGACCTCGCGCGATTACAAGCGCTCGCGCCGTAGCCAGTTCGGTCTGGAGCTGTCGCGCTGGCGCGAGTTCTGCATCGGCCTGGCGGCCGGGCTGTGCGTGGCGCTCGTCACTTATATCGCCGATCACCGCGCACTCGATACGCCCTCGAATGAGCGGCCCGTGCCGCGTCGAGTATCCGCTGCGGGCGCCGATCCGGTGGCCGCCGCCGACGGGGTCGCACCGACTGAGGGCAAATACGACTTCTACCAGATGCTGCCGAAATTCGAGGTCGTCGTGCCGGAGAAGGAGCGTGGCACGCGCGTCGCGCCCGCCGCGCCGATCGATCGGCCCGGCGTGTATTTCCTGCAGGCCGGCTCCTACCGCGACCAGAGCGTTGCCGAGCGCATCCAGGCGCAGCTCGCCAAACTCGGCATCGAGGCCACCGTGCAGCGCGTGGCGGTCGATACCGACGTCTGGCATCGCGTGCGCATCGGGCCAATACGCGATCTCGCGCAGCTCAACCGTCTGCGCACGCAGCTGCGACAGAGCGAGCTGGATGCGCTCGTGATACGGGTGGACGACTAGGCGCGCCAGAGCTGCGGGCGCCGCAGGGCTAAGGCTCCATGAGCGCGACGCTCTTGATCTGCGCGTACAGGCTGCAACCCGGCACTATGCCCAGCTGCGCGACCGAGCGGCGCGTCACGCGAGCCAGCACCGCATCGCTGCCGACCTCGAGTTTGACCAGCATCTGCGCCGGATCGCGGTCCGCACTGAGTTCCAGGACCCTGGCGGCCAAAATATTGGAAATGCTCGTGCCCACGGCGGGCTGCAGCGCCAGGCTCACGTCGCGCGCATCAATGCGCACGCGCACGTGGCGTCCCACTGGCAGGCTCTGCATCGCGACCGTCAGACGCCCGCCGGATGTGGCGACGTAGCTCAGGTGATATGCGGGATCGTGCTCTTCAATGATTGCATCGATCACGGTGCCGGCATCGAGCTCATGATGCAGCGGCAGATCGGTGCGCGTCAGGATCTGCTGCAGCGGGCCGAGCGCCTGCACGCGGCCGGCCTCGAGCAGCAGCAGCTGATCGGCCAGCCGCATGACCTCGCCGAGCGCGTGGCTCACGTAGATCATGGGAATCGATAATTGATCACGCAGATGCTCCAGTTGCGCGAGCAGCTGCCACTTGCTCGCCTCGTCCAGGCTGGACAAGGGCTCGTCCAGCAGCAGCAGTTGCGGGCTGCTCAGCAGCGCGCGTGCGATCGCCACGCGCTGTCGCTCACCGCCGGAGAGCTGCGTGCTGCGGTGACGCAGCAGCCCCTGGATACCGAGCCACGCGATCGCCTCATCCAAACGCACGCGCCGCTGCTCTTCGGGCACGCGGCGCAGGGCGAATTCCAGGTTGCCGCGCACGTCCAGATGAGCAAACAGGCTCGACTCCTGAAATACATAACCGACCGACCGGCGATGGGTCGGTACAAACTCACTGCCGTGCTGCCATACCCGATCGTTGAAGCGAATATGCGCGTGCCCGACCCGCTCCAGTCCGGCGATACAGCGCAACAGTGTGGTCTTGCCGCCTCCGGAGCGGCCGAAGATCGCTGTGACGCCGCTGGCGCGCAGCTCACAATCCACGTCCAGGCTGAAATCGGCGCGCCGCAGCGCCACGCGCAGCGCCAGACTCATGCCGGCGTGCCGGCGGGACGCAGCCGGCGATTGAGGCTGTAGACGATCAGCAGCAGCAGCAGGCAGATTGCGAGCAATATGGCCGACAGGCGCTGCGCGGCGCCGTAGTCGAGAGACTCGGCATGGTTGAATATGGCGATCGAGGCCGTTTGCGTGCGGCCCGGAATATTGCCGCCGATCATCAGCACCACGCCGAATTCGCCCATGGTGTGCGCGAAGCACAGCACTGCGGCAGTGATAGCGCCGCGCGATGCGAGCGGCACGGCGACGCTGAAGAAGCGGTCCATTGGGGAGGCGCGCAGGGTCGCGGCCACCTCCAGAGCGCGTCGACCGATGGCCTGAAAGGCGTCGCGCAACGGCTGTACGACGAACGGCAACGAGTAGAGCATCGAGCCGATCACCAGGCCGCTGAAACTGAAGGCTGGCGAGGGCAGATGCAGCGCATGCAGCGCGCGGCCGAGCCAGCCCGCCGGTCCCATCAGGATCAATAAATAGAATCCCAGCACAGTCGGCGGCAGCACCAGCGGCAGGGAGACGAGCGCATCGATGATCACGCGCGCGCGCGAGTCTTGCTGCGCGAGCCACCAGGCGAGCGGCGTGCACAGCAGCAACAGCAACAACGTGGTCAGAATCGCCAGCTGACAGGAGATCCACAGCGCGACCAGATCAGCACTGGTCATCATCGCTTGCGTCAATCAGCAGTGCCGTAGCCGGCCGATTGGATTGCCGCCAGGGCGAGTGGATCATGGTGCAGCCAGCTCACAAAGGCCTCAGCAGCGGCGCGGTGGCTGCCGTGCGCGAGGACCACGGCGTCCTGATCGATGCGGGTATACATCGATTGCGGCGGCAGCCATGAGGAGCCGCTGATGCTGCCATCGCTCAAAAGAACCTGCGAGAGCGCTACGAAGGCCATATCGACGTTACCCGAGGCGGCGAACTGCCAGGCCTGGGTAATGTTCTCTCCGGTGACCAGCTTGTGCTCCTGCGTGAGCTGATCCCACAGACCGAGCGTGCGCAGGACCTCGCGCGCGGCCGCCCCATAGGGGGCGTTGTCCGGATCGGCTACGCCGACGAAACGATAGCTGCGCGCCTGCAGGATCTGGCCCCCCCGATCGATGAGGCCCGCCTTGGGACTCCACAGAACGAGGGTCCCGACCGCATAGGTAAAGCCGCTGCCCGGCACCGCCAGCCCCGCTGCCTCCAGCATTTTCGGCTTCTCGGCGTCGGCCGAGAGCAGCACATCGAACGGCGCACCCTGCACGATCTGCGCATACAGCTGGCCCGAGGAGCCCGAGCTCAAGACGAGCTTGTGCGTGCTCGCGCGCTCGAATTGCGGCGCGAGCTTCTGCAAGGTGCCGAGGAAATTCGCCGCCACTGCGATGTTGATCTCATCGGCCTGCACCGCCTGCACGCTCAGCGCCAGCACCGCGCCGAGCGCCAGCATCACAGGTCCGACTCGCGGCAGCGCTTTCACCAGCATTGGCAGCCTAATCATTCACGCCGATCAGGACATGCGATGCCTTGATCAGAGCCGTGCAGGGCCGGCCTACGGCCAGGGCAAGCTCCTTGAGCGCCTGTTCGGTGATGATTGCCGTGAGCACGCGTGCCGCGCCGAGCCGCAGCTTCACTTCGCAGTTGACGCTGCCCGGTATGATCGCGCTGACGACGCCAACGAGCCGGTTGCGGGCACTTATCCTGATATCCTGATCCGGACTGAGCAGGATCATGCTCGCCTTGATCAGCGCTACGGCCTCGACGCCAGTCTTCAGGCCCAGTTCCTCGACCGCCTCGTTGGTGATGTTGGCGCACAGCTGCACCCCATCACCCAGGTCGAGGATCACATCGGCATTGACCGCGCCCTTGCGCACGGCTTGCACGGTGCCACGAAACTGATTGCGTGCGCTGATTTTCATCCGGGGCGAATGATCTCATATCGCAGCCAGCGCAGTATCGGGTGCAGCATAACGATGATGCGGGCTTTCAGGAACTTGGCGCGACGAATACGGCGCGCGTGGCTGCAAATTCCGGCAGCGCTTCGCAGCGCGCAGCCAGTGCCCCCAGGGCCGGGTAGGTCGTGCCATCTTCGTTCACGTTCAAGGCATCGCCCAGGAATGTGAAGGCACACACCAGCGTGATGTCGGCGTGCGTGAGGCGCTCGCCGATGAGCCAGCGCCCCGTGCCGCGCTCGCTGGCATGACGCTCCAGTACGCCGAGCGCCCCGTGCATTTGCGTGCGGCAGCGCACCAGCCAGGGATCATGCCGTTTTTCCGCGGGCCGGAACGCGCGCTCATAGATCTGCTCCCGGCCCTTGTCGGCCGCGCCGCTGGCAAGGGCCATGAGCCGCAGCGCGGTGCGCCGCTCGCGCCCGGCCCGCGGCAGCAATGCGTGCTGTGGCCCGACCAGCTCATCCAGATAGTCCAGCAGCGCCGCGGATTCGAGCAACACTTCGCCGCCATCGAGCACCAGCGTGGGCACGCGCACCAGCGGGTTGTATTTGCGAATGCGCTCGAAGTCAGCGCCGACCGACCAGGATGCGTGTTCGTGGGCGATACCGCACAGATTCATGGCGATGGCCACGCGCCGCACGTACGGCGAGTCGTACATGCCGATCAGCAACATGCTGGCACCGCCTCACTCCTCGACGCCGTGGCCAATCTCTATGCCCAGCGAGCGCAGCTTGCGATACAGATGGGTGCGCTCCATGTCAACGCGCTTGGCCAGCAGACCGACTTTGCCATTGCACAGCATCAACTGCTGCTGCAGGTACGCGCGCTCAAAGTGCTCGCGCGCCTCGCGCAATGGCAGCGCCAGCAGGTCGTGCTTGACCAGGGGCTCGTCGGCCAGCGTCTGCGCCGATAGCTCGCGTTCGACCTCCTCGAGCGCAATCTCCTCGGAGCCCGCGTTGAGCAGGAAGCGGCGCGTCAGGTTGCGCAGCTCGCGTACATTGTCCGGCCAGGGGTAGTTGCGCAGCCGATTTTGCGCCGCGACGCTGAAGCGCCGGAAGTGCATTCCCTCAGTCTCGGTCAGCACATCGACCGTGTGACGCAGGAGCTCAGGCACGTCCTCGGCGTAGTCGCGCAACGCCGGCACGCGCACCAGCAACACCGAGAGCTGCGCATACAGGTCGCGCCGAAACTCCTCGGTCAACACGCGGCTCATGATCGCCGGCCGCGCTGAGGCGATGATGCGCGTCTCGAGCGGCATCGCATCCACGCCCCCGCCGGGCAGGAAGTGGCCGCTTTCCAGCACGCCGCTGAGCAGGCGCTGCGCGGAAGCGGGCAGATCCTCGATGTCGCCGAGAAACAATGTGCCGTGACGGCCTTGCTCGAGCAGTCCCGGTACCCCGGCCTGCGCGCCCAGCAGTACGTCGGCCGCCGTGTCATCGCGCAACGTGCGGCTGTCGAGCGCGACAAAGGCAGCAACCGAGGTCGGCCCGGACTGATGCACGAAGCGTGCGAGCTGCTCGCGATCCGTGCCCGACTCCCCCAGCAGCAGCAGCGGGGCGCTAAAGGCGGCCTGGCGCACGAGCTCGCTGCGCAATTGAACCATGGCGCGGCTGCGCCCGGCCGGGGCGACGCGCTCGGTGGCGCCGGCACCGGCGCCGGCAATCTTGCCGTTCGGGCGCTTGGCGCGCGCATCGAGCGCACGCTCGACCGTGCGCAGCAATTTCGCCAGCGACAATGGCTTTTCG
>JBEKUL010000106.1:0-11130 GCA_049515055.1 Steroidobacteraceae bacterium
CAATGGATCGACTGCTCGAATATTTCAGCAAACACTCGTTGCTCGCGGTCACCGCTTTGGTTGCCCTGAGCGCTGCGCTCGGCTATGAGCTGTGGTTGCGTGCTCAGAGCCTGGGCGCATTGAGTCCGCAGGAGGCGATCCGGCTGATGAATCAGGGCGCCGCGGTGCTTGATCTGCGCGCCGCCGAGGCCTTCGCGGCCGGGCACATCGCCGGTGCGCGCAATTTCGATGCCGCGCAGCTGCCCGGCGCCGCCGAGGCGCTCAAGAAAAACAAGGACCGGGCCTTGATCCTCTACTGCGATCAGGGCAACACGGCGGCGCAGGCGGTACGCGCCCTCACGCAGCAGGGTTACAGCCAGGTTTTCAATCTGCGCGGGGGTATCGCCGCCTGGCGCACTGAGAATCTGCCCCTGACGCGCAGCTGATCGGCCAATATGAGCGCCCCAGCCGTCGTGATGTATGTCAGGGCCTGGTGCCCGTATTGCGCGCGCGCCTGCGAGCTGTTGACGCAAAAGGGCGTGCGCTTCGAGCAAATCGATATCGGTGAGCAGCCGGATAAGGGCGCGCAGATGATCCAGCGCACGGGCCGGCGCACGGTGCCGCAGATCTTCATCGGCGAGCGTCATGTCGGCGGCTCGGACGACCTCGACGCGCTGGAAGCCGCCGGTGAGCTCGATGCGCTATTGCAAGGACATTGATTTTCAGGCGAAGTGTGCGCCCAAGGTTCATTCAACATGCCCAACATATCCACGAGCGCGACCAACGACGGCGGCACCGCTGCGACTGCGCTGGTGTTACAGGGTGTCTATCTGAAGGACTGCTCGTTTGAGGCGCCGCAGGGTCCACGCGCCAACGGCGAGTGGAATCCGCAGATCTCACTGGATCTGAACACCAACGCGCAATCGCTCGGCGGGGATCTGCGCGAAGTGGTGCTGACCGTGACCGTCTCGGCCAAGCAGGGCGAACACACGCTGTTCCTGGTGGAGGTCAAGCAGGCTGGCGCATTTGTGATGCAGAACCTGTCGGCCGAGGAGCTCAAGCGCGCCGTGGGCAGTGTCTGCCCGGGCGTACTGTTTCCCTATGCGCGCGCCGTGGTCTCCCACCTCGTGAGCCAGGGTGGATTTCCGCAGCTGTTGCTGCCGCCGGTCAACTTCGACGCGCTGTATGCGAATTCGCAGCACGAAGCAGCGACCGCGACCAAGAATTAAGAGTCCAACTTGAGCATTGCGCATGGCGAGCCTTGCGGCGCACGCTGACATCGTGGTGCTCGGTGCCGGCTCATGGGGCACTGCGCTGGCCGTGCAGTTCGCGCGCGCCGGGCGGCCCGCACGCCTTTGGGGCCGCGATCGTGGGTTCATGCAGATCATGGCGCGCGAGCGGGTCAATTCGCGCTACCTGCCAGGCGTGACCTTTCCGTCCAGCCTGCATCCGATTGCCGAGCTCGAGTCGGCCATTGCCGGCGTGCGCGACGTGCTGCTCGCGGTTCCGAGCCATGCCTTTCGCGAACTGCTGCTCGCGCTGCAACCCTCGCTGTCGCCGGGCATGCGACTGTGCTGGGCGACGAAGGGCTTCGAGCAGGCCAGCGGCCTGCTGCCCAACGAGGTTGCCCGCGCCGTACTCGGCCCACGCCGCTCGCTGGCGGTGCTTTCGGGTCCGACCTTTGCGCGCGAGGTCGGCGCCGGTTTACCAACCGCGATGACCATCGCCTCGAGCGAAATCGAATATGCCGACACGCTCGCGCGTGACCTGTCCTCGGCGAGCTTTCGCGCCTATACCTCCACCGACATCACCGGTGTTGAGGTCGGAGGCGCGGTCAAGAATGTGCTCGCAATCGGTGCCGGGCTGTCCGATGGACTGGGTTTCGGTGCCAATACGCGCATAGCGCTGATCACGCGCGGGCTGGTCGAAATGACGCGCCTGGGAGTCGCGCTCGGCGCGCGGCGCGAGACCTTCATGGGTCTGGCCGGCCTGGGCGACCTGGTGTTGACCTGCACGGACGATCATTCGCGCAATCGCCGCTTCGGTCTTGCGCTCGGACAGGGCGAGCCGGTCGAATCGGCACTGCGCGCGATCGGACAAGTGGTCGAGGGCTATGCAGCCGCGCTCGCGCTGCGCCGTGTGGCCGAGCGCGAGCGCGTGGTGATGCCGATCGCGGAAGGCATTTTCGGCGTTCTGTACGAGGGCCTGGCCGCCGAGCAAGTGGTACGCGGCCTGATGTTGCGGCCGATCAAGCCGGAGTTCGACTGAGCACAAGCCGGCGCACTACCGAAAGTGCTGCTGGCGCCAGGCCTCGTAGACCACGATCGCCACGGCGTTGGACAGATTCAGGCTTCGATTGCCCGAACGCATCGGAATCGACAGCCGCTGCGCCGGCGCCAGTGCGGCGAGCGCGGCCTCAGGCAGTCCGCGGGTCTCCGAGCCAAACAACAGCGCCGCGCCGGGCGCGAAGCGCGCCTCGCTGTAGCACACAGCGCTGCCCGTCTCGATCGCATAAACCAGAGGCTCGCCGAGCACCTGCAGGCACAGCCGCAGACTCGCATGCGTCTGCACGAGTGCCAATTCCGCATAATCCAGACCCGCCCGGCGCACCGAGGAGCGCTCCAGCTCGAAGCCCAATGGCTCGATCAGATGCAGCCGGCAACCCGTATTGGCGCACAGGCGAATGATGTTGCCAGTATTGGGGGGAATTTCCGGCTGGTGCAGGATCACATGGAACACACGCACCTCGGGCGTTGATGAGCAATAATTGTCCCATGCTCACTGCTGCCGCTGCCGCTGCCGCAGGTGCCGGGCCGACGGCGCTGCCCGCCTCGCTGGCGACGCGCTTTTGCGGCCTCGCGCTGCAATCCCCGATCATATTGCTCTCGGGCTGCGTGGGCTTCGGCGAGGAATATACGCGCGTCGAAGGCTTCTCCAACCGTGACGCCGGCGCGATCGTGCTCAAGGGAACGACCGGCGCGCCTCGGCTGGGCAATCCACCGCATCGCATCTGGGAGACAAGCGCCGGCATGCTCAACGCCATCGGGCTGCAAAATCCGGGCGTCGATCATGTTGTGCGCCATATCCTGCCGGGGCTGGATTTCACCGAGACGCGCTTCATTGCCAACGTCTGCGGCTCGACCATCGATGAGTATGTCGAGGTCACGCGGCGCTTCGATGACTCACCGATCGATGCGATCGAGATCAATATCTCCTGCCCGAACGTCAAGGAGGGCGGCGTGGAGTTCGGCAACGTGCCCGAGATGTCCGCGCGTGTGGTCGAGGCGTGCCGGCGCGTCACGCGCAAGCCCCTGATCACCAAGCTGTCGCCGAATCAAACCGATATTCGCGAGAATGCGCGCCGCTGCATCGATGCAGGCACGGATGCATTGGCCGCGATCAACACCATCACGGGCATGGCGATCGACATTGCCACGCGCCGGCCCGTGATCGGTCACGGGCAGGGCGGCCTGTCAGGCCCGGCGATCAAGCCGATCGCGCTGCTCAAGGTCAAACAAATCTACGAGGTAGCAGGGCCCAAGGGCATTCCGATCATCGGCCAGGGCGGCATTACCTGCGTGCAGGATGCATTGGAATTCATCATAGCCGGCGCCAGCGCCGTCGGCCTGGGCACGGCGCTGTTCTACGAGCCCCTGCTGTGCCAGCGTATCAATCAGGGTATCGCGCAGTATCTGAGCGCGCAGGGCCTGCAATCGGTCGCGCAGCTCGTTGGCACGCTGCTGCCGCCCGAGCCGGGCGCACCACCGGCGATCGCTTCAGCATCGTGATCTACCTGCTGTTGTGCTTATTCCTGCCGCAGGAGTAGCGCCGATATGCGCAGCCCCCGCGCGCGCGAGCTTCGGGGTGGCGTGCTCTTTGGCAGCCTGCTGGTATTGCGGCTGCTGTATCCGTTCCTCGATTCGCCGCTGGCGCATCTGAATTCAGACCCATTGCGCCATTGGACCGATGGGCGCGATTTTCTGCACCCCACGGTCATGGGCAGCGGCGATCCGTACCTGTACCAATTGTGGCTGTTCGTGCTGCAGCACATCCCTGGGGTGGGCAATGGCGCAATCCTGGCCGGCTGCGGCCTGCTGTGCGCGGCGATGCCCTACGGCTGGTATCGCGCACTGCGCGAGCTCGCGTCACGCCAGCACTCGCTCTGGGGCGCGGCGCTGCTCGGGGTGTGGCCGCCCTTTCTGGCCATCTATGGCTTCTTCATGACCGAGACGCTGTTGCTGGCGCTCACCGGTGTGGCCTTTGCGCTCACGCTGCGCGCAGCACGCAAGCGCACCGGCGCGGCCTTTGCGGCCGCCTGCCTGCTGTGGCTTGCCGTGTGCTTTACGCGCATGGCGTTGCTGCCGCTCGCGCTGTTGTGCCTGGGCTGGCTCTGGACGCTGCAGCCCCGGCGCTTACGCGCCTTGCTGCTCGCGCTGTGCATGACGGCCGCTATCGCCATCCCCGCCGGCCTGCACGGCCGCGCTGCGCTCGGGTATTTCGCGCCGCTCGGCAATCTGTATCTCAACGAGATCTACCTCGCCAGCGAGCGCAAGAATATCCAGATCGACTTCGGCGCCCAGGGGCGCTACCAGTTCGGCAGCCCGAGCTACTACAACCCGACTTTCTATCCGTTCTCGAGTTGGACGACTGGGCGCCAGGGCACCTACGCGATTTCCATCGATACGCGGCGGGGCCGCGCCGATTGGCTGCGCGAGCTCAAGCGCGCCCGCTCGCTGCCGCCGGGCTGGCGCTGGCGCGACTTTGTGGAGAATCTGTGCTACCTGTTCTTCGGTCAGGCATGGCCCGCGAATCGCGACGGCCCGCTGGGCACGCTCTCGGTCTGGGCGCGCTGGCTGTGGCTGCCCGCCGTAATCTGGACGCTGTTGGCGAGCGCACGCGGCTGCTACCGCGCACGCGCGTGGCTCATACCGCTGGGCGCGCTCTGGAGTCTGATGTTCCTGATGCTGCAACGTGAGGCCATCATGGAAGGCCGCTACCGCAATCCCATCGAGCCGATTTTCATGGCGGCGATCGTCTTGTCGCTGTCCGTGCGGCCGGGGTTGCGCGCTGCGCACCCGCACTCATGAGTCCCGAGAGCGCACGGCCTCGCGCGACGGCTGGCTCACCGCCGCGCGACACGCTGGCCTGCCCGCAGTCAGCGACCCACGCCGGGATCGCCTGGAGCGGCGTGAGCGCCATGCTGCTGGCTGTGACGGTATTGAATTTCGTCACACCGGTACACGATATCGCCTATCAGGCGCTGATCGTCATGGGCGCCTCGGCGCTCGGCATCTTTGTACCGGATCTGCTCTGGCAGAAAGTGCAGCGGCGCACGCTCGTAGCAGCGGGCGCGGGCAACTGGCCTCGCTCGCTGATCAAGTTCCTCGGACTGCTCGGATCCCTCGGTTTGCTTGCGCTGCTGTACTGGCTGTTTCCCGAATACGCTCGCAATGGCTTCTATGCGCATTACTGGGCAGCGCTGCGCGTGCTGCTGCCGTTGTGGGCTTTGCTGGCGCTGCCGTATCTGTATTGGGTCGACCGTCGATTGCCCGAGCCGCACGATGCGCTCTGGCAGTTCGGCCGCGTGCTGACACTGCAGTGGCGCGATGCGCCCACCGCGCAGATCGGCCAGCATCTGCTCGGCTGGCTGGTGAAAGGCTTTTATCTGCCATTGATGTTCACTTACTTCTGCGCCGATCTGGACAAGCTGCTGCATTACGATCTGAAGCTCTTGCATGGCTTCAGCGGTTACTACGATTGGGCCTATTTCACGCTCTATTTCGTCGACGTCGCGCTCGTGTCGATGACCTATCTGATGTCGCTCAAGCTGACCGATACGCATATCCGCTCCACTGAGCCCACGGCGCTGGGCTGGCTCGTAGCGCTCGTGTGCTACGAGCCGTTCTGGTCGTTGATTGGCCGACAGTACCTTGCGTACGACAGCGGTCCGGGCTGGGGCGCGTGGCTGCGGGGCGTACCGTGGCTGTATGGACTCTGGGGCTGCCTGATCGTGCTGCTGGTGTTCTTCTACGTCTGGTCGACGGTGGCCTTCGGTGCCCGATTTTCCAACCTCACTCACCGCGGCATCATCACCAATGGCCCCTACCGCTATACCAAGCATCCGGCCTATCTGGCCAAGAACCTGTCCTGGTGGCTGATCGCGATGCCCTTCATGCCGAGCGGCGCCGGCGCGCACCCCGTGCGCTGCTGCATGCTGCTGTGTCTGCTCAATGGCATCTACTACCTGAGGGCCAAGACCGAAGAGCGACACCTCTCGCTCGATCCCGTCTACGAGCAATACGCGCAGTGGATCGAGCGGCACGGGGTACTGCGCTTTTTGAATCGCATCCCGATACTCGGCAGCGCGGCGCGCTGGCGTGCGCGCTGGGATGCCCGGCCCGGGCACTAGTCGCATGGCGGTTTCCCGCAGCGAATGCGATGCGCTGATCATCGGCGGTGGCCACAACGGGCTGGTTTGCGCTGCCTATCTGGCGGCGGGCGGCCTCAAGGTCAGAGTGCTTGAGCGACGCCACGTGATCGGCGGGGCGGCCGTGACCGAGGAGTTTCATCCCGGGTTCCGCAATTCGGTGGCGGCCTATACCGTCTCACTGCTGAACCCCAAAGTCATGCGCGATCTCGAGCTGTCGCGCTATGGGTTGCGAATTGTCGGGCGCCGGCTCGACAATTTCCTACCGACCGCCGATGGACGCTATTTGTGCGTCGGCGCTGGGGCGACAGCCTCGGAAGTGGCGAAGTTCTCGCGCCGCGATGCAGGTCGTCTCGAGGCATACGGGCAGCGGCTCGATCGCATCGCCGCTGTATTGCGCACGCTCATGCTCGAGACGCCGCCGAACCTTGTGCGGGGGCACTGGCGAGCGGCGTGGCCGCAGTTGTGGCGCGCGCTGCGCGTCGGCGCACGCCTGCGCGGCCTGGAGCTCGACATGCAGCGCGAACTGCTGCGCCTGTTCGCAACATCCGCGGGAGACTACCTGGATGGCTGGTTCGAGAGCGATCCGATCAAGGCGGTGTACGGCTTTGATGGCATCGTCGGCAATTATGCGAGTCCCTACATGCCGGGCTCGGCCTACGTGCTGCTGCACCACAGCTGCGGCGAGGTCCATGGCCGGCGCGGCGCGTGGGGCCACGCGCTCGGCGGCATGGGTGCGATCAGCGAGGCGATGGCACGCTGCGCGCTCGAGCGCGGTGTCGAAATACGTCTGCAATGTCCAGTGCGTGAAGTCATCGTCGAGCGCGGTCGCGCCGTAGGCGTCACGACCTCGGCGGGCGAGTCGATGCGTGCGGCCGCGGTGATCTCGAACCTCAATCCGAAATTACTGTACGAGCAGTTGCTCGACCCGGCGCTGTTGCCGCCGGCATTTCGCGAGCGCATGAGTCAGTGGCGCTGCGGCTCCGGAACGTTCCGGCTCAACCTCGCCTTGAGCGAGCTGCCGGATTTCAGTTGTCGGCCAGGTCGCGCTGCGATGGATCACCATACCGCCGGCATCATCATCGCACCGACCCTGAGTTACATGGAAAGCGCTTACTTCGATGCGCGCCTGTACGGCTGGTCGAGGCAACCGATCATCGAGATGCTGATTCCCTCGACACTCGATGACAGCCTCGCGCCGCCCGGGCGGCATGTCGCGAGCCTCTTCTGCCAGCACGTCGCACCGCAACTGCCCGGCGGACAGTCATGGGATGCGCATCGCGAGCGCGTCGCCGATCTGATGATCGAGACCGTCAATGCCTGCGCGCCCAACTTCACCGCCTCGGTGCTGGCACGCCAGATCATGAGCCCGCTGGACCTGGAGCGCACCTTCGGGCTCATCGGCGGCGACATTTTCCATGGCGCCATGCAGCTCGATCAGATGTACAGCGCCCGTCCGATGCTCGGACATGCCGATTACCGCGGACCGCTGCCCGGCCTGTACATGTGCGGCTCGGGCACGCATCCGGGCGGCGGCGTCAGCGGCGCGCCGGGACACAATGCCGCGCGCGAGATCCTGGCTGACTTTCGAGCCCGGCGCTGAGGCGCCCCAGCGGCCGCAGGGATCGCAGCGTCGCAGCGCCGCGTTCAGGCCTCCTCGTCGATGTCCTCCATGCCGAGCTCTTTGAGCTTGCGCGTGAGCGTGTTGCGGCCCCAGCCGAGCAGTTTCGCCGCCTCCTGTCGATGGCCCTGCGTGTGTCTGAGCGCGACCCGGATCAGCGAGCGCTCGAAAGCCGGCAGGGCATCATCGAGCAATGGCCGCGGCGGCGACAGCGACTGTCGGTCGGCCCAATGCTCCAGCGCCGAGGTCCAGTCCTGCTCGGGCGCGGCATTGGCAATCGCACCGAGAATCTCCGGTGGCAGGTCCTCCGAGCGGATTTCGTTGCCCGGCGCCAGCACCGTGAAGCGGCGGCACAGATTGACCAGCTCGCGCACATTTCCTGGCCAGGAATAGGCCGCGAGTTTCGCGCGCGCCTCATCCGTCAGCACCTTGGTCTCCACGCCGAGCTCGCGTGCCGCGAAGCGCAGGTAATGATCGAGCAGATCCGGCACGTCTTCCCGGCGTGCGCGCAATGGCGGTAATTCGATATGGATGACATTGAGACGGTGGAACAGATCTTCGCGGAACTGGTTATTGCGCACGCGCTCTTCCAGATTCTGGTGCGTGGCGGCGATCACCCGCACATCCACGCGGATCGGGGTCTGGCCGCCGACGCGATAGAACTCGCCCTCGGCCAGCACGCGCAGCAGTCGTGTCTGCAGCGAGGTCGACATATCGCCGATCTCATCGAGGAACAGCGAGCCACCGTCGGCCTGCTCAAAGCGGCCGCGGCGCAGGCTGTCGGCGCCGGTGAACGCGCCCTTCTCGTGGCCGAAGAGTTCGGACTCGAGCAGCTCGGCGGGAATTGCCGAGGTGTTGAGCGCGATGAACGGCTTGTTGGCGCGCGGACTGTGATCGTGCAGCGCGCGTGCCGCGAGCTCCTTGCCGGTACCCGACTCACCAGTGATCAGCACATTCACGCTCGATCGGGCCAGACGGCCGATGGCGCGGAATACCTGCTGCATCGCCGGCGCGCGGCCCAGCAATTCCGGAATCGTCGGCGTCGGCACATTGCCTTCGACACGTCCTACGTCGGCCGCGGCGGCGCGCTTGACCAGATCGACCGCATGGTCGATGTCGAATGGCTTGGCCAGATACTCGAAGGCGCCGCTTTCGTATGCCGACACAGCACTGCCCAGATCCGAATACGCCGTCATTACGATGACCGGCAATTCCGGATGGGTATCGTGCACCCGCCGCAACAGGTCAAGCCCGGACTGCCCATACATGCGGATGTCCGTGATCAACACGTCCGGTGTGTCACTGCGCAGAGCGGCCAGCGCCGGCTCGGCAGCATCGAAAGTCTTGGGCGCCATGCCGCCGTTCTTGAGTGCGCGTTCGAGCACCCAGCGTATGGACGTATCATCATCGACCAGCCAGACCCGCAGTGGTTGAGAACTCATTCAGCCCCCTCGAGCGGAAGTAATAGGGAAAAAACGGTGTGACCCGGCTGGCTTTCGAACTCCACGATGCCGTGGTGTCGCGTCACCAGGTCCTGTGCGACCGCGAGGCCCAGCCCACTGCCGGTCCGGCGCGTTGTTACCAATGGATAGAACACGCTGCGCTGCAAATCCGCCGGCACGCCATGGCCGTTATCCTCGACCTGGATGTTGGCCACCAGCCTGTGGCGCACCGTGCTGATGTTGATATTGGTCAGCACGCGCGTGCGCAGCGTCACGCGGCCCTTGGTCGGATCGACCGCCTGCATGGCGTTGCGCGCCACATTGAGCAGAGCCTGTACGATCTCGTTGCGGTCAAACTGCGCGTTGGGCAGGCTCGGATCGTAATCGCGCTCGATGGTGAGCTGCTCGGGCGCTTCACTGCGCAACAGATGAAAGACGTGCTCGCACAGCTCGTGAATGTTCACCAGTGATTTTTGCGGCGGCCGTGATGGCCCGAGCATGCTGTCGACCAGCGCGCGCAGTCGGTCCGCCTCGCTGATGATAACCGTGGTGTATTCCTTGAGCGAACCATCGTGCAATTCGCGATCCAGCAATTGCGCCGCACCGCGCAGTCCACCGAGCGGATTCTTGATCTCATGACCGAGCTGGCGAACCATGAGCCTGCTGCCATCGAGCCGCGAGAGCATCTCGCTCTCGCGAGAAATGCGCTGCCGCATACGCGCGTCGGCGAGCTCGATCAGCAGGTGGGTGCCGGTTACCTGTCCCTCGAGCGTCGTCACGGTCACATCGACCACCACGGGTTCGCGGTGCGTCGGCTTCGCGATCGGCGTCAAGGACAGCTCGTGCTCGGCGCAGGGCTCACCGCGCTCGAGCGCGCGGTGCAACAGCAGATACAGCGGCTGCGAATCGGCGAACAATTCAGTAATCGGTCGTCCGCGCGCCTGATTCAGGCCGACGGCCAGCAGATCCTGTGCCCCGACATTGGCGTACACCACGCACAGGTGCGAATCGAGCACGACCACACCGGTCGCCAGGACGTCCAGCAAATCAGCCGGATCGAAATGCGACAGCGGCGAGGGGGCGAAATACTCAATCGCCATCGCACGGCTCCGCGCGCGCCGGCGAGTTCAGTGGCCTTTGGCGGGCGACTGCGGCGAGAGCAGTGAGGGCCGTTGCACGCTGAAGCTGACGGCCGGCGCGCTGCACAGCGTCTGCCCGTCGGCACTGAGCACGACCGCATTGATCGTATGCGTCCCGCGTTCGGGCGCGGCGAGCTCGAAATTCATCGCGCCAGGGGCGCTCGCGGGCAGCTTCGCCCCGTCGAGCGTGACATTGAGCTGATCGCCGGGGCGCAGATCGGGAAGCACTTGAACGCTGATTGCCAGCGCTTCGGGGGCAAAAAGGTTGGCGTCGGCAAGCGGCTGCGTGATGGCGCAGGACTGATAGACGGTGGGCGCCGCCGGCGTTGCGGCCGTGCCGGGGGGGGCCGCGGGGACCGGCGGCGCGCGATAAGTCTGCGCGTTCGGCACTTGTATCTGCTGCGCCCCGGGCTGCGGCGTGTCCGAGTAATGCACGACCCCCTGGGCATCGACCCAGCGATACATGGTGTCGGCCAGGCACCCGCCGGCCGCGGCAAGCGCTGCCAGCGCAAGCAGCATGGA
>JBEKUL010000107.1:0-11087 GCA_049515055.1 Steroidobacteraceae bacterium
AAAACCTCGTCGAGTCGATTGGCGACTGCGAAAAACAGCGGTCCAGAAACCTGGTAGGCCTCGACGCCATCCGGAAGCTGGGCTCGCTGTCCCAAGGGCGCCGCTTGCACAAGATCATCTGCGTCTTCATCGAGCATCGAGACATTCGACTCAAGGGCTACGACCTCACTCATCCGGTGCATGAACAGGAACGCTGCCAGCACCAGACCTACCTCGATCGCCACCGTGAGATCGACCATCACTGTCAGCGCGAAGGTCAACAGCAGCACCAATCGATCCCCGATAGGACCCTGCAGCAAATGCTTGAAACTATCTATCTCGGCCATGTTCCAAGCCACGATAATGAGTACAGCGGCGAGTGCTGCGAGCGGGATGTAACTCATCCAGGGCGATAATACGAGCACGAACGCCAACAGGAATGCCGCATGCAGCAGTCCAGACACGGGTGAGCGTGCGCCGGCACGCACGTTAGTTGCGGTGCGCGCGAGCGCGCCAGTCGCCGGTAGTCCTCCGAATAGCGCAGAGACGATATTGGCGGTGCCCTGCGCCACCAGTTCGCAATTCGAGCGGTGACGATCACCGATCATGCCGTCGGCGACTACGGCCGATAGCAGTGACTCGACGCCAGCCAAAAAAGCAATGGTGAAGGAGCTCGGAAAGAGTTCCCGGGTGCGCTCGAACGGAATATGAGGTATCGAAAAGTGGGGCAGCTGGGCCGAAATGCTGCCGAAGCGCGAGCCGATCGTTTCCGCCGACAGTCCCAGCAGAGCGCTGGCAAATGAAGCCATGCAAACGGCAATCAGAAATCCCGGCCACGTCGGGCGCCAGCGGCGCAGAACAACGATCAGGGCCAGACTGCTCAATGAAAGGACGAGCGCCTCTGCATTGAAAGCGTTGACGTGCTGCGCGTACGCCACTAGCCGCTCAAAGAACTCCGCGGGAACCGAGCCCATGTGCAGGCCGAGTAGATCCTTTATCTGGCTCAGGAAAATGCTGACAGCGATGCCGGCGGTGAACCCGGTTATGACCGGCTGAGGCATGTACTTCATCAAGGTACCCACGCGCAGCACACCGGCGGCGATCAGCATCAAACCGGCAAGTAGCGTACATAGCACCAGGCCGCCATAGCCAAACTTGCCGATCACATTGAATACGATCGGCACAAATGCAGCAGTCGGGCCACCGATCTGCACGCGCGAGCCTCCGAGCGCAGATACCAGCAGTCCAGCGATGATTGCGGTGTGCAGACCCTTTATCGGAGTCGCGCCGGAGGCAATTGCCAGTGCCATCGCCAACGGCAACGCGACGATGGCAACCGTAAGTCCGGCAATCAGATCGTGACGAAGATCTCCTGGGCCATATCCCTGGCGCAGGACGGTGAATAGCTTCGGGACGTAGAGATGCCAGGCCGGGGCGCGGGCTGAAGTAGCCATAGCGCTATGTGCGTCTGATTCCCATTGCGCGCGATTGGTCCATTCTGGTGACCTCACAGCTCATGCGACGAGCAGAGATCTGAGTATCGCCAGCAAGTCCTCGGCATCAATGGGTTTGCTGGCCAGCCGCAAGTATGGATCCTGAGGCAGCTGCCTTATCACTGTAGACGTATCTCCGGTGACTAGAACGGCTTTCAGAGTCCTGCCCAACGCCCCGCGTAGCGCGCCAATAACCTGGATACCATTTTCCGCATTGCCCAAATGATAATCCGTCACCAACACGTCGATGTCTTTTGCATCACGGACGTGTTCTAGCGCTTCCGCCAATGAGGCGACCGCGGCAACACGATAGCCCTCTACCTTGAGCAACATACGCGTTGCACCTCGCACAGCGGCATCGTCCTCGACGATCAGGACCCGAGCTCGCCCGATTTGTGGCTCGTGGAGCGCCCCGGTCGCGGGTGCGGCGCAAGCGGCTGCGGTCACACCCAAACTCGCGGGAAGAGTCAGAGTGAACGTAGAGCCCTTGCCGACTTCGGATCGCACGTCGAGCTTGAGCGCGAGCAGCTTTACCAGCCGCTGCACGATACTCAGTCCGAGACCATAGCCATCGCGCGAACTGTTGCCTGAGACACCAATCTGGTAAAACTCATCATAAATATAGGGAAGCCGATCAGCTGGAATTCCTACGCCCGTATCGAGCACCTCGATGTGAACCAGCGCCCCGTCGCGCATACAACGCAAGCGCACTGACCCTTTGCGGGTGTATTTGATGGCATTAGAGAGCAGGTTGCGCGCAATTTGCTCCACCAACGCGGGATCGCTGTGTACACGCTCTGTCGAGTCTTGAATTTCGAGCCGCAGTCCCTTGTTGGCGGCGATGCCGGCGAATTCCACACGCAATTCCTCAAACATAGCCGCGACCGTGAAATCGGTGAACTCAGGCTTAATGGCTCCCGACTCGAGCTTGCTGATATCAAGCAACAGATTGAGCAGTTTGGTCATTGCGAGGATGGCCTGCTCCTGCTGCGATAGCGCCTCCAGGGCATCAGGATCGGTCACGACTCGACGCAATAAACCATTGAGCAGCGATAAGGCTTGCAACGGCTGCCGCAAATCGTGACTCGCCGTGGCCAAAAAGCGACTTTTCCCCTGATTAGCTCGGTCGGCGCTCTGGCGCGCCTCGTCGGCGAGTCCTCGAGCCGCCTCTGCTGCCTCGCGCGCCACAACGAGGTTAATCTCCACCCGTTTGCGATCGCTCACGTCTCGAATCGCGGCGGCGACGAAGGTTCGCTCACCATCCAGGATGGGACTCAGGCTTATCTCGACCGGAAACTCGCTGCCATCGCCTCGCCGGCCGAACAGATCGAGCCCGCTGCCCATAGCGCGCATACGCGCGTTGGTGACGTACTGATCGCGATGAGAGACGTGATGCGCGTGGAAACGCTCCGGTATCAATTTTTCGATGCCTGCGCCGACGATCTCGTCATGCGCATATCCGAACAAAGTGGATGCCTGTTTATTCGCAAATCTGATAACGCCGGCGGGATCGACGATGATCATCGCGTCAGGCGCAGCGTCCAACGCACTGCGAGCGAAGTCTGGCGGGATCGACAACATCGATGAACCCTGTCGGACGCATTGCGTAGGCGAGAAATGGGCGCTGACGTTCTTTTCACGTGCTGCGAGACGATTATACAAGCTTAGAAATAGATCGCCCTAATCCGTCCGCATTGGTGCCGGGCCTGGACATTCGGGTTCCATACCAACGGGCGCACGACGAGCTAGTTCCACACGATCCAGAAGACCCATTGGTGTTGCCCAGAGCTGACCCTCTCGCGCACAGCGGACGCCATATTCAAACAGAGCCCTCATGCCTGAAGGCTGTACATCGAGCGGGCCGAGATACGGGTAATCATTGGGAATCTCGCTGACCCGCAACCGCATGCCGTTGCGCTGCGCCAGGGATAATGCGATCTCGACTGCTGCGAGAGAGCCGCTCTGCAAGGAAGCGGTAACGCTGCGCTTGAGTATCGGTATCGTTTTCATCGGCGTCGTCTCAGTGCGCGCGCCAAACTGGCCATTGACAATTATGTAGACGTTAGCGCCGTCCAGAAGATCGCTGCCGACGGGCAATAAACTGGCGATCTCCGGAGCGATAAAAAGCGCTGCCGTGGTACCGCCGTCAACATGCATTTCGTCATAAAGAGCCCCTGATTGGGCGACACGGATTATTACTGGAGGAAATAGACCGGGAATACTGGCAGAGGCAACGATTACGTCGCGAAAAAGCCGTCGGGCGAACTCGCCCCCCTGCGCCGCGATGACACCAAGGTTCCAAATGACGGTCTGCTCCTTATCCAGATCAGTAGTGGCGACAAGAAGCAGGCGGCCCTTCGCAGACTCCTGCGCTACGGCCGTCAACACGTCAGCTGTTACGTAATGATCGACAAGGTCGAACAATGGTTTGCCGCGATAAACGCTGCTTCGAAATAACGCGCTCATCCAATGCGGTTGCAACAGAAAGCGCGTCCGTGCTCCCGAGAAGATGTCTACAAGCTGCTCGTCCCAACCGACGCCGAGAAAAGCGAACGGCGCAATGAGAGCCCCGGCGCTCACGCCGGTAACAATCTGAAACTCCGGGCGATCGCCCATGCGAGTCCACCCCACCACGGCTCCGGCGCCGAATGCGGCACCAACGCCTCCTCCCGACAAGGCGAGGATATTGATCGGCCCATTGCCCGCCGCAGCGTGTACCTGCGCCAGGATCTGCGGCGCCCGCGCCTCGAATGCACGCCGCGTATCGTTGACAATTCGAACTGAGCTGGGAAACCCCGGCGGAGTCGCCTCGCCGTCCAGGAGCGGCGGTGCAACCTTGCGGGATGTGCTGGCGCACCCCGCGGCAAGCGACGCCAGCAACGCTATCGCCGCGAATTGCCAGCTGACGCCCGCATGTCGGCCGCTCACGGCATTGCATCCCAATAGAGCTCTTGCGCTCGATTTCTGCTCCGGCGGGACGCGCGAATATCGCTTCGTCTCACACGTGATCCCGACAGGTCTTCGTTCATGGAATAGATGACAATGTTTGCGGCGAATGTGGAAAGTTGCGAGCCATAAGCTCGCGCATTGCATGGGACAGTTGCACCAAGGCAGGCAGTGCGGTCAGCAATATATCTGGGTTTGCTGGCTTGCGCATTAACCAAACCGGCACGTCCGTGACGCAGGGGACCTCGGCGTTACTTAGATCTCCAGTCAACAGCACGACCGGCGGCGTATAGCGCAGCATCTGGCGAATCTTTTCGGCGACCTCAGCGCCGTTCATTTCATCGTCGAGACCAAAGTCCACGATAAGCACGTCGGGCTTCGAGCCCTCGCGCGCAAGTTCCAGGGCTTCGGGGCCGCTAGCCGCGCTGGTGACGACATACCCATGTGCCCGCAACAACATTGCAAGAGCATCGCGCACGGATTTCTCATCATCAACGTGCAGAATCTGTGGTGCAGAATCGCCAGGCATTGCTATTTGTGTCGGACGCGATTTACTGATTCAAGGCTAGACGCTGCTAGCCGATTGACAATACGTATTCATACCTGCACTGACCGAGCAGGAGCGCTCAGCGATGTATGAGGATGGTCCACCGCGGCAACAGGGTGCGTCAGGCGCAGATCTATAATGACGCCGGTCGGGGCCTGAGTCGGACGAGATTACTTACCGAGGTGACTACTTTAACTCCACGCACGGCCCTTTCGACATCCTTACGCTGAAAATCTGTCTCGAGCTCGCCTTCGAGCGTGACATGTCCCTGGTGAACCAGAACCTTGACGGTTTCCCAGATTAGCGGCAACTCACGTCTGATGGCAGCAAGGGCTTCGCGAGCGATTGCCGGGTCCGATCGGCCGTTGTGCGAAGCCACACTGACCTCGATATCGTTGGCCAGAGCAAGCACACCCGATACGCGCTTAGCCGCCAACTCCGCAGTATTTCGCTCGAGATGGTTGCGGACGAAACCAGTCAAAGTCACGATACCCTCGTTCACTTTAACGGCGATGTCTTGGTCATAGACATCGGGCGCCCCCCGAAGCTCCCTGGCCACATCCTCCTGGATGTCCCGATCGGGTCTCATAGCAGCTTCCTCCTTGATCGCTGTGTCCACAGAAAGAGAACGGCATGAGGCACTTGCTCAGCGCATCTAGCCAGTTGACTGTATCCGTCCTTGTGCGCACGTAAATCCGGATAGTTACGTATGCTCGCAGGTGTGGCGCCAATCGAACACGCACGCCACTCGGGTCAGCGCCCGCGTCCGTGTTCGACCGCCCTGCGCATGCTAAGTCGGCGCAGCGATGCACCCATACGTATATTCACGAATCGCGGATCGGCATGCGCTCTGGCAGCGTAGAGCAATCTTTTTGGGGACCGGTGACAGCCTGGAGCCCACATGAGGCCGTTATCAAGAGCATGGGCGCGTTTGGCGCTGACGATTTTCGTCTGCGGTATGTCGTGCCTGAGCGTTTATCGTGAGAGCTCTGCGGGCACACTCGGGACGCCGTGCGCGCATCATGAATGAGAATTGCGGCATGCCCGAACATGATTGGCTGAACGCCAGAGTTACGAGGTCAGCGGGCGGCGCAAGGACGGCAGCGGCGGGCCGCAGAGGTGCTGTATGCTCTGGGTGTTGATGTGACCGATATACCTCTGGCCCGGCTGCAGGCCCGTGCGGCCGGCGAGCGCATGATGCACGTGTCGCGCCTCGTGACCATGAGCGAAATGGCCAGTGGAATCGCACACGAGCTCAACCAACCACTCGCTGCGATCACGACCTATGCGCAAGCGGCCGCGCGCATGCTCAAGACGTCTCCCGCAGAGTTGCATGATGTGGCCGAGGCGCTCGAGCAAATCAGCGCCCAAGGCATGCGAGCTGGCGCAATCATCCGTTGCATACGTAAGCTGGTAAGCAATTATGACGCACAGCGCGAACCGACGCAGATCAACGAATTAGTTGAAATTACGTTCACGCCAACTGACGCACACTTAAATGGTGTACGTATCATGCTCGATCTGGTTGCCGATTTGCCGTTGACGCATATCGATCGGATTCAGATCCAGCAGGTGCTGCTCAATCTGGTGCGCAACGCGGTGCAGGCCCTTGGATCATCCTCCTCGGCTGGTCGTCAGGTTGTGATCAGTACTGCGCACGGTGCCAATGACAGTATCGAGGTACGCGTGAGTGACAATGGGCCCGGTGTCTCA
This sequence comes from Steroidobacteraceae bacterium, assembly GCA_049515055.1. Taxonomy (GTDB): domain Bacteria; phylum Pseudomonadota; class Gammaproteobacteria; order Steroidobacterales; family Steroidobacteraceae; genus FEN-1191. Next base: position 6,679 of record JBEKUL010000107.1, read on the forward strand.
CGTGACATGCTTGGCAAGCTCTTTACGCCATTCGCCACTACGAAAGCCGGCAGCGCCGGGATGGGATTGGCGATCAGTCGCAGTATCGTCGAGGCACATAATGGCAAACTGGAATACAAGCTTAATTCACCGCAAGGCGCGTGCTTCGCTTTCCGTATACCTGCGCTGAAGCAAACAAGCGTATGAAAGAGCTGTCGCCGACCATTACGGTGATCGACGATGACGATGGGGTGCGCAACGCTCTGAAACTCCTGTTCAAGTCTCTCGCGCTGCGAGTGGTTACGTATGGCTCCGCGCAGGACTTTCTGGCGCATTATGTTCTCGACCAGCCGGGCTGCCTGGTTGTCGATGTACGCATGCCCGGGATGAGCGGTCTGGAGCTGCAGCAGGAGCTAAATCTTCGCGGTGCGATGATTCCGGTGATCTTCATTACCGGTCACGGGGACATTTCAATGGCGGTCGAGGCCATACAGCAAGGTGCTTTCGATTTCCTGTCGAAACCATTTCAAGACCGGGATTTGATAAACCGGGTGCAGCGCGCGATTGAGAAGGACACCGCTAACCGACATGATATCGCCAAAAGCGACCTTGTCAGACAACGCCTCGAATCGCTGACCCCGCGCGAACGCGAAGTGCTTGGCTTGGTTACGAGCGGCAAGGCGAACAAGGCTATGGCCGCGGATCTGGGAGTAAGTCAACGCACAGTGGAAATCCATCGTGCGCGCGTCATGAAGAAAATGCAGGCCAAATCCCTGGCACAACTCGTTCGGATGAGCCTGCAGGTGACCGGGACGATCAAGCGCAGCTAAAGCGCCACGCCCTTTTCGGCACATTAATTGCCCAGTCGTGAAAGATAGTCGGCGACATCGGCGAGGTCGGCGAGGTCGAAACGCTCTAGCAGATTCACATGATCAGTCTGGAAGCTGTGTCGCCGGCCCTCCGCCATGTTGTGCATTTGGCGCAACAAGTACTCGTAGTGTTGGCCAGCGAGCCTGGGATAGCGCTCACCGCCCTCGGCAGCCGGCCCATGACAAGAGCTGCAGACTTGCCCGTAGATCTTCTTTCCACGAGGCAGATTCTCCCCGCCACCACGGCCTGAAGCGCGCGTGACGGGCATGCCGCTCACGAAGGCCGCCACATCGGCAATGTCCTTGGGTCCAGTCAGGTGGTGTTCATCGGTAAAGTGCTCCATACGCGGGTCCCAGCGTCTACCGTACCGAAAATTGACGAGTTCTCGCACGATGACGTCATAATGTTCACCGGCGATTGCCGGTATGGTGCCATCGTCCGGTCCGGAGCCACGCTCACCGTGACAGGCAGCGCAGGTCTCAAATAACTTCCCTCCCCGCGCGAGATTGGGTTTGCTGAGCAATACCTGATCGTACCTGAGCTGTGGCACAGCTATGCAGCTTGCTGTCCAGGGCAGTATGTTCAACACGATTGACCAGCGCAGAATTCGCATTAGGCTCGCTCTCATCATGGTGTAACTGCTCCGGTCAATGCGTCGAGCGCCAGCCGCAGCCGCCAGCGCCGTCTTCGGCGGTGCGGTAACTACGCATTGCCGCACAGGATGCAGCTCCTATAGGGTGAATTCGTGACGCGCATCTCAACATGAAGGAGACAGCCATGAAATTCGATCCCCTGTTTTTCTGCGGCCCGGGCCTGGAGGCCGCGCAGCGCCAGAACGCTATCGCTCAGGAGGCGTACTTGCGCGCACAGCGGCGAGGTTTTGAACCCGGACATGAGCTTGAGGATTGGCTAGCTGCGGAAGCCGAATTCAACGCCTTAGTGTGTGGGGGGCACCGCCCCGTAGCTGCCGCAAATGCTGAGGCCTACTCGCCCGCGAGCAATGAGAAGGCGGCATAGACGAGCACGTGCCGCGTGCGTTAAGGACCCAGGGACTGCAGATACGTTGAGACGGCCAGCATGTCAGCGCTCTGCAGCCCGGCCGCAACGCCGTGCATTACCGCAACATTGCGCATGTTGTTCTGGAAAGAGCGCAGTTGCTTCATCAGGTATTGCACGTGTTGACCCGCAAGGCGCGGAAAGCCGGGCGCCGCAACCGTCCCCGCAGTGCCCTCTGCCGATGGTCCGTGACATGCGACGCATGGCGGAATGCCATGTGCAGCATCGCCGCTCTGATAGATTTCTTTGCCACGCACAATGAGTGATGGATCGTTTTTCGGTCCAGCCCGCGGGGCCTGCCGGCTGTAGTACCCGGCCAAACCGGCCATCAGCTGATCATCCAGAGGCGCGGCCATTCCCCACATGTAACCGAGCGCGTCCGCATCGCCGCGGGTCTGGTTCTTAAAGCCCTGCAGCTGCGCCACCAGATAATTGGCCTGCTGCCCGGAGAGCACAGGGAACTTCGGCGAAAAGCTATGGCCTTGCGGACCATGACAGATCGCGCAGGTACCGATGGCTATACGCTCGGCGGCCGCATTGCTCGCGGCGTCCACAGCCTCGGCCTGTACCCCACCGGCCAGTAGACAACTCGTTAGCAGCAGGACTGCGCTGCCCGGCCTGATCATAAGACGCTTGTGCATGATGGGCTGATTCCCTGTCAGAACGCCAGCCACAGCAGCAAGTAAGTCGAACCGTTGGCCGAAGCATTGCGGCCGAATCCATCGTAGTTGCTGCTGCCACCGTTGAATTGGGTATACGTCGTGTACTGCAAAGTGATCTTAGTATTGAGCCATGGAAGATAATTCGCCTCGACGATCCACCCTTTTGTATCAGGACTGCCGTTCACGCTGGTGATTACACCGGGCGCGGCACCGGCTGGATACAGACCAGGGTCGACACTGCCGGTGGTCTGGAAATGACTGATGGAGCCGCCGAACTTGCGGCGAAAATAATAGGTTCCGATCACGCGTGTCGTGGTCAGGTCATCGTTGGGGTTGGTAACGGCGCCGGCCAGGAAACTTGCGTTGAGCTGCAGCGATTCGTGAATGCGCGTGGCTGCCAGCGTGAACAGGTGCTGATCACCGATATATTGATACTGCAGGTCTTCGGCCAGATCCTTGAATTCGTTGACCGGACCAGTAAGCGCCGCCGGAGTGCTGCTGGAGCCGCCGCCGGGGAACAGCTTGAAGTCCGCGCCGTACACGCCAACCTCCAGATCATTGCCCCGCCATTGATATTCATAAGCTACGCGCCCGTACGGCGCCTCGCCGGAGATCACATTGGAGGCTGTTCCATCGAGCGGTCCGGCCGCGCCAGTGATCGGATTGAGCACACCCTGCTTTGCCGAGCGATACAGCCCAAGCTCTGCATATAGCTGTTCATTCCACATGGCATAGGCACTGAGGCCGGCCACTTGCTGCGCCATTGCACCGTCGATCTGCGTGGACGCGAGTGGCGATACTACCGCGTTGCTGCTGGCGTAAGGAAAACCCCAGGCCGGAGTACTGTTCCACAAGTCCTGAACGGTCGGATTGTTGTTGACGCTGATGCCGTAGATCAGACTGCTCTCGTTCTCGAGCACCAGATTGTTCGCGAAGCGCACATCGGTATTATCGAAACCAATCGTGCCCGAATCATTGGAATACGTAAGCTGAATCATGGCGCCCAAATGCGGCGCCACTTTGCCCGCATAGAAGAGACTGAACTGCTGTGGGAAGCCGGTCGTACTCGTCTGCGAGTGCGCTGGTGCGCCGGTACCGTCCGGCAGTGGCGAATTGAGCCAGCTCTCCGAAATCTGGATCATCGCCGAGATCGGTGGCAGCGAAGACAGCGACAAAAGCTCCTGCTTCTTCGCATCGATATCCCGAACCTGCTTGAGGTTATCGAGCGTGTAGCCGTTGGCCTTGAACATGCGCCCGAAATGGGTGAGCTCCGGAAATACAGTATGACAGGCCTCGCAGGCCATGCCGGTCTGACGCGCGAAACTCGGCACCGCCCATGCGGGCGATGTGACAGCCACGCACAGCGCGAGTCCAACCAGCCAGAGCGCCAAGCTGCGGCGCCCGAGCTCAGACAAGCGCATCATTTCTGCTTCTCCTTTCAGCTGCCCGCCCGTCCACGTCCGCTACAGTTGCGTGACGAATGCTCTTCCAATCAATTCTGCGGCACCATACGTACTTAACGCAGCAGCACGCAGGCACTATAGGTACATGCCGCAGTAGAACCCGCGTGTACCAAAGACTGGGCACTTCGCGGCCGCTTTGCGGTATGTGCTTATTGCCGGCACGTCGGCCGCCCAGCACCGTAGCGCGAATTCGGTGACAATGAGATCGGCATTCGGTGGATCGCTCACTTTCTGCGGTTCCAGAAACGACGCGGCGCAATTGATAAGTACTTATGAAACGCAAGGCAGTTCAATCATCACGCGCATACGGCTGGGTATCAGGGCTGCTCTACGTTGGCCTCTGTGGCCTGTACGGTACGAGCGCCTGCCGGGCGGACTC
>JBEKUL010000108.1:0-10801 GCA_049515055.1 Steroidobacteraceae bacterium
ACTTGCGAAGCCTGCCGATGAGTGTGGATGACCTGGACGAATTGCGGCGTGCGTTGGGAGAAGGCGAGGTACGGGCAACTCTGGACGCGGAAGGTAAGTCGGCCATTCGGGAGACGAAAGTACCGGGCGTCTGGTGGGTGGAGCACCGGGACCGCCATGGAGAGCTGATGGCAGAGTTGATCGAAGTGACCCGTATGCCGCAAATCCTGATGACTGCGTCCGAGGAAATTGCCACGGGAGCGCGCCTGCTGCGCGAGCAGCTCGCGCTGCGCTCTGTTCCTCGCCCGCGCTAGCGGTGTGAACGATGCTACCCAGTGAGACAGAGGTGACGGTTGGCGAAATGTTGCGCCGACACGGCATCAGCCGGCGGGGCTTTATCAAGTTCTGTACGGCCGCGGCTTCGGCCATGGCGCTGCCGCCTTCGATGGGAGTGGCGATGGCCGAGCAGCTGGCACACGCGCGCAGACCGTCAGTCTTGTACCTGTCATTCCAGGAATGTACCGGTTGCCTCGAATCCCTGACCCGATCCTTTGCCCCCACCATCGAGAACCTGATCTTCAACATCATCTCTCTCGACTATGACGACACCCTGATGGCCGCGGCCGGCGAGGCCGCCGAGTCGGCCCGCACGAAGGCCATGCAGGACAACTTCGGCAAATATGTGTTGATTGTGGATGGCTCGGTGCCCACCGGCGCCGGTGGCGCCTACTGCACCGCCGGCGGCCACAGCGCTGTCGACACGCTGCGGGAGGCGGCCAAGGGCGCAGCGGCCATCGTCTGCGTCGGAACATGCTCGGCTTTCGGGGGAATTCCCCTTGCCGATCCGAACCCTACCCAGGCCTGGCCGGTCAGCGCGATAGTCGGCGACAAGCCGATCATCAATGTCTCCGGCTGCCCACCCATTCCGGAGGTGATCACGGGGACGCTGTTGCAATTCATCACCACCGGGAAGGTACCGGACCTGGACGAACATCGGCGTCCAAAGGTCTTCTTCGGCAACACCATTCACGACCGTTGCTATCGCCGGCCGTTTTACGACGAAGGCAAGTTTGCCAAGTCATTTGATGACGAAGGCGCGCGCAACGGTTGGTGCCTCTATGAGCTCGGTTGCAAAGGACCGACGACCTACAACGCCTGCGCCACGGTCAAGTGGAACGGCGGCACGAGCTTTCCGATCGAATCGGGACATGGGTGCCTCGGCTGTTCGGAACCGGGATTCTGGGATAAGGGCAGCTTTTACGCTGCACAGTCCACGGCCCTCTGGGGCAAGGCGGGCGAGAGCTCGCCGCGCGAGGTGCTGCAACTCGCTGCGGCCGCCGCAGCAGCTGGTGCCGTGATCGGGGCCGCCTCTGCCGGCGTCAGTCGGCTACGCCAGCACCGCCGTGCGCAAGATGCCAACGAACCTGAATCCAACGGAGACAACTGAGCATGGACCTATTAGGATTCGCGCGCGGACCGGCGCTCAAGGTCGCACTGGCGATATTCTGTCTGGGTGTGGCCTGGCGCATCGCCGGCTTCGCACTGCTGCGCATTCGGCGGGATTTGAATAAGCCGCGCGCTTCGCCCGCGAAATTCCTGACCGAAGGCCTGATAGCGGTCGGCACGCGCTCCTGGCCTCATCCGGAATTCATCGGCCGCACTGGCGCGGGCGAGGCCCTTGGCTACAGCTATCACCTCGGCTTGTTTGCGCTCGTGCTGCTGTTCGGGCCGCACATCGCCTTTCTCGGCAGCTTGTTTGGCATCACCTGGCCCGGGTTGCCCAGCAGCCTGATCACCGTCATTTCGGTCTTGACCCTGGCACTGTTCCTGGCGGTCCTGTTCCGGCGCGTCACCAATGCGGTGATGCGCATGCTGTCCAACTTCGATGATTATTTCAGCTGGTTCATCACCATGCTGGTGTTGGTCACCGGACTGGCCGCCACCGCTCACATTGGCGCGCCCTACCAGACGCTGCTCGCCCTGCACATCCTGAGCTTCGATGTGCTGCTGGTTTGGTTTCCCTTCGGCAAACTGATGCACGCGTTCTATATCTTTCCGTCGCGCGCCATCAATGGCGCCCTGCTCGCCCGCAAAGGAGCCACTTCATGAGCGCTCCGGCCGGCATGCTCGACGCCAGTCTGGCGCCGGCTGAGCAGCGCAGCGATGCAGCTCGCGTCACCGGAGCCATGAGCGGCTTCGCGCGCGAAGTCGGGGCTCTCAGCGCCTTTCGCCTGGAGTCCTGCATTCACTGCGGCATCTGCGCGGATGCCTGCCACTTCTACATAGCCACCGAGGATCCGCAGTACACGCCAATCTGGAAGGTGGAACCATTCAAACAAGCCTACAAGCGCGAGGCAAGTCCATTCGCGCCGCTGTTCCGGCTGCTCGGGCTGAAACGTGAAGTGACGGCGGAGCAGCTCGCGCAGTGGCAGCACCTTCTGTTCGACAGCTGCAACATGTGCGGTCGTTGCAGCTTGATCTGCCCGATGGGCATCGACGTGGCCGCGCTCATCGAGCAGGCGCGCCATGCGATGTTCGAGGCAGGGCTCGCGCCGAAGGAGCTCTATCAGAAGGCCGCGCACCAGCAGCTCACCGGTCAGCCCGAGCCGAGCGCAGAGCCCTATAGCGTCAAACTGATCGCGATTGGCGAGCGATTCGGCGTCGATATACCGCTTGATGTGCCGGAAGCAGAAATCATGTTATGCGTGCCGCGGACCGACATCGAGCACTATCCCAGCGCCGTGGCTGCGCTGGCGCGCGTGATGCTGCATCTGGGTGTGTCCTGCACCTTTCGCAGCGACGGGTTGGTGGCGGAGAACTACGGCTATTACGCCGGCGGCAAGGATTGGCAGCGCGAGATCAGCCGACGCCTGATTGATCAGGCCATTGCCTGCAAGGCCAAGACACTGCTCGTCCCGGAGTGCGGTCATGCCTATGCGGCGCTGCGCTGGGAGGCGGCCGAGCTTTATGGGAAACCTCTGCCGTTCAGGGTTCTTCAGGTGACCGAATACCTGGCGGAGCAGCTACAGCAGGGACGATTGCGGCTGGCCACTGCCGTCCAGGGCGCCACCACCTTTCAGGATCCGTGCGAATCGGTGCGCAAGGGCGGGATCAACCACGCCCCGCGCACGCTCATGAAGGCCATGGGAATCGACTTGCACGAAATGAAGAATCACGGCGGTTTCAGCTTCTGCTGCGGTGGTGGCGGCGGTGTGCTCGACATCGAGCGTGCCGCGCCGCTGCGTTACCGCACGATGGAGAATAAGTTGCGCGAGATCGACGACACCGGCGCCCAGACCTTTGTGACCAGCTGCTCGGACTGCCGGCGCACTTTCGACGACGCGCAGGCTCACTTCAACTGGCAGAAGAAACCACAAAGTCTGCTGGAACTCGTCGCCGACAACCTGACTGGAGCGGGGAGCGCGGAATGAGTGCGCAGACCATCGTCGTCGATCCGGTCACACGGATCGAAGGGCATCTGCGCATCGAGGCGCAATTCGACGGTTCGGTGATCACACAGGCCTCCAGTTCCGGCACCATGGTGCGCGGCATCGAGATCATTCTGCAGGGCCGTGACCCGCGTGACGCCTGGGCCTTCGCGCAACGCATCTGCGGCGTCTGCACGCTCGTTCATGGGATCGCCTCCGTGCGCGCGGTCGAGAATGCGTTGCAATATGAGATTCCCGTCAACGCGCAGTTGATACGCAACCTGATGATCGGCACGCAGTTCGTGCACGACCATGTCATGCACTTTTATCACCTGCATGCGCTCGATTGGGTAGACGTCGTCTCGGCGCTGAAAGCCGACCCGAAGGCCGCGTCGGCTCTCGCGCAGTCGATCTCGACCTACGCGCGATCCTCGCCGGGCTATTTCGCCGATGTGCAGGCTCGCATCAGGAAATTGGTTGAATCCGGGCAGCTTGGCTTATTCGCCAACGCCTACTGGGGCAATCCGCTTTACCAGCTGCCACCGGAGGCGAACCTCATGGCGGTGGCGCATTATCTGGATGCGCTGGCGTGGCAGCGGCAGGTCGTGCAGTTGCAGACAATCTTCGGCGGCAAGAATCCGCACCCGAATGTGCTGGTTGGCGGCATGCCTTCGGCCATCAGCGTTCATGCCGGTGCCGGCACCGGATCCACCGCGGTCAATGAAGTCGGTCTACAGAAGGTGGCCGAGATCATCGATCAGATGCGCGAGTTCGTCGATCAGGTCTATGTGCCGGACGTGCTGGCAATCGCATCCTTCTACAAGGATTGGTTCAAGACCGGCTACGGCGAGGGTACCGGCAATTTCCTCACCTACGGGGATTTTCCCGCGAGCGGCAGTCAGGATCCGAAGACCTTTCTGGTGCCGCGTGGGGCGATTCTCAATCGTGACCTCTCCCACATTCAAGAAGTCGACCTCACCGCAGCAGCGGACATTCAGGAATTCGTCTCACACTCGTGGTACGACTACGCCGGCGGCAAGGATTTGGGCTTGCATCCCTACCAGGGCGAGACTCGCCTGAACTACTCCGGGCCTGCCCCTCCCTACCAGCATCTGGATACCTCGGCCAGTTACTCCTGGCTCAAGTCGCCGCGTTGGAAGGGCCACGCCATGGAGACGGGTCCGCTGGCGCGGGTGCTTATGCTCTACGCCAGCGGTCACGAACCGACCCGAGACCTGGCCAACAAGGCGCTGGCGCAGCTCAATCTCCCGCTGGAAGCCTTGTTCTCCACGATGGGTCGCACCGCGGCGCGCGCCCTCGAATGCAAGATCTTCGCCGATACTATGCCGCAGTGGTACCAAGGCCTGATGGCCAACATCGCCTCTGGCGACGTCAGTACCTTCAACTCGAAACTCTGGGAACCCTCCAACTGGCCGCGGCGTAGCCAGGGCGTGGGCTTTGTCGAGGCCCCTCGAGGCTCCCTGGCCCACTGGATCGTCATCGAGGAAGGCAAGATCTCCAACTACCAGGCGGTCGTACCGACCACTTGGAACGCCGGTCCGCGCGATGCGGCCGGCACTGAAGGCCCCTATGAGGCGGCACTGAAGGGCCATCATCTTCTGGATCCCAAACAACCGCTCGAAATCCTGCGCACGATCCACAGCTTTGATCCATGTCTGGCATGCGCGGTTCACATCATCGATCCCGACGGCGAGGAGCTGATTCGGGTCCGGGTGCAATGACAGATCTTCTGCTGCTGCATCCCCCCAGCGTCTACGATTTCCGCGAACGGGCCATTCTCTACGGCCCGGTCAGCGACATGGTCCCCTCCTCGACCGTGTTCGAGATGTACCCCCTCGGATTCCTGACCATCGCGAGTTATCTGCACGATCGCGGCATGACAGTACGGATCGTCAATCTCGCACTGCGCATGATCAATAGTCGGCGCTTTGATGTGCCGCGCTTTCTTGCGCGCCAGAAACCCAAGGCGGTCGGCATCGACTTGCATTGGCTGCCGCATGCTCACGGGGCTTTGGAAATCGCTCGTATCGTGAAAGAGTTATACCCGGACGTTCCGATCATCATGGGCGGCTTGTCCTCTTCGTATTTTCACCGCGAACTGATTACCTATCCGCAGGTGGACTTCGTACTGCGCGGCGACAGCACCGAGCCGCCGCTGCACCAGCTGCTGGTTGCCTTGCAGAACGGCGCATCAGTCGAGCGCATACCCAATCTTACGTGGAAGAATGCCCTGGGCACGCACGTCAATCCGCTGACGTTTGTGCCGCTGAGCTTGGATTACGCCGATCTGCGGCCCGACCTGATGGTCGAGATGGTGATGCGGTACGGCGATCTGGAAAGCACTTTACCGTTCAACGGCTGGTGGAGTAACCCGATCACGACTGTCTTCACGGTAAAGGGCTGCGCGTTCGAGTGTGTCACTTGCGGCAGCTCGCACACCAGTTGCACGCAGCTGACGAAGCGGCAAAGGCCCGCGTATCGCAGTCCCGCGAGCCTGGTCGCCAACATGCAAGCGATCGGCCGTCTCTCGCACGGTCCTATTATTCTGGTCGGCGACCTGCTCATGGCGAGCCCTGAGCACGCGGCGCAGGTCCTCGATTGTCTGCGCGACGCGGACCTACCGAACATGATCGTCTTTGAGTTCTTTGCCCTGCCCCCGGCGACATTTCTGCGGGAGATCGATCGCTGTGTGCGCAACTGGAGCATGGAGTTCAGTCCCGAGAGTCACGAGCAGCATGTTCGCGACGCCCAGGAAGGCGAGTCGGGCTATACCACGCAGGACATGGAATCGATTTTCAAGGAGGCGCTGCGGCTGCGTTGCCAGCGAATCGATATCTTCTTCATGATCGGTCTGCCGGCGCAGACCAGTGAATCGGTTCGCGATACCGTCGAGTATTGCGGGCATCTGTTTGAGCTCGGCGACAAGCGACTGTCCTGCTTCATTTCCCCCATGGGTCCCTTCATCGATCCCGGCAGCCGCGGATTCGAGGAACCCGAGCGCTTTGGCTACCGCCTGTTCGCACGCACGCTCGAGGAACATCGACAGCTCCTGATCCAGCCGACCTGGGAGCAGATACTGAACTATGAGACGAAGTGGATGACTCGCCGCCAGCTGGTCGATGCCACCTACGATGCCGCCGAGCGTCTCAACGAGCTGAAAGTAAAGCATGGCCGCCTGTCGCCGCGGCGGGGCCGCCACGTCGCAATCAACATCGCCGCCGCGCGCTCGCTGCGTTCCCGGCTCGATGCTGGAATCGAGCGCGACGACGCACAGGCCACGCTCGCGGCGCTCAAAGGTGAGATCTCCCGCTTCAGCATTTCCACCGTGTGCGACAAGCGCGAGCTATTCTGGCCGCGGCGACTGTTCAATTTCAGAATTGCCGAGATCACCCGCATCCTGGTTCGATACTTGCGGGGACGCCGTTGCGCCGCCGGGGCAGCCTCTTAGCCACCCTGAGGCAGTGAATGCGCCACGCCTCTGTGGCAATCGATGCAGGTCATGCCGCTCTTGGCCAGGGATTGGTGCGCACTGGCTGCCGCTGCCGGTTGCTGCCCGAATGCCATCGCGGCGGGCGTATGACAGCTGCGGCATTCTGCCGAATCGTTCGCTTTGAGTTCCGCCCAGATTTTCTGGGCGAGTTGCAGGCGCAGCGCCTCATACTTCGCTGGCGTATTGAGCTCCCCCGTCATGTGTCCCCACACTTCAGAGTACGCCTGAATGTGGCGCAACAAGCCCGGCAGGAATGCCGGTGGCACATGGCAGTTGCCGCAGCTCGCCTGAATGCCGAACGGATTCGAGTAATGTGCGCTATGCGTGTATTCCTGGAACGGAGTGTTCATTTCGTGGCAAGAGGTGCAGAACTTGTCGGTTTCTGCAATTTTCAGTGCGGCAACGAAGCTGCCCGAAAATCCGATGCCGATGAGGAAGGCAAGCAGCCCCCCCGCCGGTATGCCCAGTAGGAACCAGCGCTGCGGACGCCGCCACAGCCACCGCGCGAACCGCCCGCGCAAGGGCTCAGTGGAGTTCACTGTGGACCTTGAAGAAGGGCTTGGAGCTGAAAATTAACCACTGTCATGTCTAAGTCCCCGTGCGCTTGCCGATGGGCGAGGAGTGCGATGATCGTAGAGATTGTGGGCACGACGCTCGAAAGCACCGATGATGCCATCAATCGAAGTGGGCAGGACTCGCTGCATAAGTTGCTGAAGAATGAATGAACTCAGCTCTACGCGAGCCGAAATGCTTAGGCTGCATCCCGCCGAGGCATTGGGCACGACCCGAATGCGGAGCGTGAACTGCCTGAAGAGCAGATCCGATGAGCTGATGTCGACGCGCTCCGGCCGCAGCAGTACCGCCTGGGATGTGAATCGGACGCGCACCGGCCCTCGGCCCAGTACTTGCTCGACAAAGCACGTATCGACCTCGCGTTTTGTGATCGTCGCCGATATCCACCAGGGCAAAAAGTCAGGATAGCGCTCGATATCGGCTGCAAGATCAAAGATTTGCGCGGCAGTGAACGGCAGCACACGTCCCACACTCTCGATCAGCATCGTGCAACGAAATTGTCATCAAGCATAAAGGCTGCGCCCGAATTCTGTCTCGGCGTGGCAATGGAAGCTAACCGCCATCTCTGGCCCTGCTCTGTGCGTTACCGAACAGAGTGCGGCATCTACGCCCATTTAGCATAGAGGGCCCGCTGTTTTCGAAGAGCGTACGGCCTGAGCCCGAGCGTTTCTTGATCGCCGAGACCATTTAGGGAGATTTCTATGGCCTGCACGATCGGGAGTCGCGACCGGCAGCGCGAGCTCTGGCGGGCGCTGATCGGCGGCTGCGCAATGCTCGGTGTGCTCCTGGCGGCCTGTAGCGGCACGACCGGTCCGGCGGGCCCAGCAGGGGCAGCGGCTTCGAGCGGTAGCACCGGCTCGCAGGTCCCACCAGCGAGCGGGGCGGCACTCAATGTCAGCGCCGCGACCACCATCACCGGGACCATTACCAGCGTCGCGATCGATGGCCCGCCGGTGGTGAAATTCGAGCTGGTCGATCAAACCGGGGCGCCCGTACAGGGTCTACCGGCCAGCGACTTAGGCTTCGCGATCGCGCAACTCGTTCCCGGTGAAAACGGCTCGGCGAGCCAGTGGAACTCGTATATCTACGGCACCGTGAGCCCGACGCCGTGTCCGGCCTCGGTGAGCGCCTGCGAGACGGTACCGAAGACGCAGGCGACGGTCGAGGCCGCCACCAGCGGCACGTTTGTCGACCACGGGGACGGCACCTACCAATACACCTTCGCCAAGGACATAACCAAAGATCCGAATGTAATCTATGACCCGACGTTGACGCATCGGGTCGCCTTCGAAATCCGCGGCCTGGCTCAGGCGAACAATGGCGCCTACACCTTCCAGCCCTCCACGGGCGCAACGAGCGCAATCTTCAGCCGCGAGATCGTCGAGACGGCAACCTGCGACAACTGTCACACGATGCTCACCGCGCACGGCGGCGCACGCGTCGAGGTGCAGTACTGCGTGATGTGCCACAACCCCGGAACCACCGATCCGTACAGCGGCAATACGCTGGACATGAAGGTGTTCGCTCATAAGCTTCACTCGGGCAATACGCTGCCCAGCATCCAGACGGCAACGGTGCCGAACACGACCCCGACGCTCGGCCAGGGCTATTGGATCATCGGTTATATGGCGTCACTGACGAACTTCAATACCCTGCTCTACCCGCAGGACACGCGCAACTGTGTGACCTGCCACGTACAGAACGCTCCGGCTCTGACGCAAGCCGCCAACTACATGACCGTGCCGACGATGGAGGCCTGCGGTGCCTGCCATGACAACGTGAACTTCGCCACGGGCGCGAATCACAGCACCGGCATCATCGCCAACGATACGCAGTGCGCCACCTGCCACGGTCCGAGCTCGACCATCGACAACGGAAAGTTGCAGGTGGTCGCGGCACACGTGATCCCTGAGGTCGTCGCGGCGACCAAGTTCCAGTACATCGTCAACAGCATTACATTCAACACCGGCGGCGCCAATCAGTTATATCCGGTCGTGAAGTTCTCGGTCGTCGACCCGACCAACGGCAATGCGCCCTACAACATTCTCACCGCGGCAGCCTTTGCCGGCACCGATCCGGGTACCGGTCAACCTGTCTGCGCCAACGGCGGCGCGGCACGCCTGGCGATTGACATCGCGTGGGAACCCAGCGACTACACCAATTGGGGCAGCGGTGCGACCGCGGCCACCTGGGGCCAGCCCTTCTCCCTCAACCCGCTCGCGGTAGCCGGTTGTGCCGCGGCCGTACCGCCGGCGGCGATCGCCGGGCCCGACGCGAACGGCGCCTTCACGCTGACGTCGCCCACACCACTGCCGCCCGCGCCAGCCGCCAGCTGCCCGCCGGCCGGGGTCACCGCCTGCCCGGCCATCCGGAACATCGCGGTGGTCATCGAAGGCCATCCGGGCGTGGTCACGACGGGACCGGGCGCGACCGCCATCCCCGTGACCAGCGCCGTCGCCTATGGGAACGTCGCGGGCGCTACGCCGATCGCACGGCGCGTCGTCGTGGATGTCGCCAAATGCGATGTGTGCCACAGCGCGCTCGATCTGCACGGCGACAACCGCAATGACAACGCGCAGGTCTGCGTCGCCTGCCACAACCCGGCCTCCACAGACGTCAGCGAACGGCAAACACTGACCGCGGCTGGAATCGACGGTCTGTGGGAGCAGAGCATCGACTTCAAGCACATGATTCATTCGATCCATGACGGCAGCGTTCGTGGAGCGGCCGGATCGCCTTTTGTGATCTACGGTTATGGTGGCTCGGTCAACAATTTCACCGATGTGGTCTATCCTGGCCAGCTCAATCGCTGCGACGCCTGTCATGTGGGCACCAGCTACTACCCGGTGGACGATACTGCGGTACAGGCCACGACTTTTCTGACCGGTCTATCCAAGCAAGTGCCCAACCCGACCACCGCTGGCAATCCTATTGCAACATCCGCCAACATGTCGGTGTGCTCGGCTTGCCATGTCGATGCGCTGAGCAATGCACACATGCTGCAGAATGGCGGCTCGACCACCGTCGCAAAAGACGCCGAGGGCCGGACCATTCTCGGTCCAAACCCGGTGCCCGTGGAGACCTGTTCCATCTGTCACGGTCCGGGTGGGGTCGCCGATGTCATGGTCGAGCATAAAATTCCCGCTTCGGGCACTTGAGTGAACCGGCTTGCGCGCGCGCGCCTGGCCCTAATTGCAGCCGCTCTCGTATCGAGCGTCGCGGTGCCAGCGTTCGCGGCATCTGCACCGGACGTACCCGCACCTACACCTGCATCCGCGCCTGCACCCGTGCCCGCGCCCGCGCCCGCCGC
>JBEKUL010000109.1:0-10777 GCA_049515055.1 Steroidobacteraceae bacterium
TCTCTCTTCCGGCGAAAGCTGCGTCTATCTGCTGCGTATCGACGCAGCTGAGAATGGCCTTGAACCCCAGGCCGATGAATGTGCGCACCAGCTCCGCGGTATCGCGCATCCAGATGGGATATAGCCCCGTCATGCCGGCTTGAGCGAGATGTTCATCCCGATACTGCTTCACTTCCTGGAGAAACAGATCGCCGAATGCGACCTTGCTGATCCCTCGGGTCTTGAAGTGCTCGAGAGCCTCGCGCATGCGTGCCTCGTAGATCTGATTGGGACAGTCCTTGGGGATGGTGATCTGATGCAGAGCAATTCCCAAAGAATCGGCCTGCTGCTCCAGTAGATCGCGGCGCACGCCGTGCATGCTGATGCGATCGTATCCCTCAGTAACTGTCGTCAGCAGCGAGACTATCTCGTACTTTTGGCTCGCGAGTAGCTGGTAAGCCGCCATGCAGCTGTCCTTGCCGCCGCTCCAGGACAAGATGACGGATTCCCTGTCAGGCTTCTGGCGAGACACAAAGTGCGGTTCAGAACCTCGGCCACATCCGCGCGAGTACACCATCGCGGCGGATGAATTGGTGCCAGAGCGCGGCGAGCAGGTGCACTCCGATGAGTGCAAACAGCGCGTAGGCGAGGTAGCCGTGAATATTCTCGGTCGGATGAAAGATCGCGCGATTGGATTTGACGCCGAAATCGAGCTGAAAGAAACCGAAGTTGAACACTCGCCCGTGCCAGATAAAGGTCACCACACCGATGATCGGTATGATGAATAGCAGCACATAGAGCAGCCAGTGCACGGGACTGCTCAGGCGCCGCGAGATGGCATCGAGCTCGGGCGGCAGGGGCGGAGGCGGGTGTCGCCGTCGCCAAACGATCCGTGCCAGCAATAACACCCAGATCAGCAGACCCGAGAGCGCATGGATATTGATCCAGAACGCCTGCGAGTGCTTAGGCCAGGAATCATGCAATAGACCCAGGATACCCACCCACACGATCAGCACCGCCATGAGCCAATGCAGCAGCATTGCGCCCCGGCTGTAGCGCGTGGAGTCAATGGCGGGCTCTGTAGCGGCCACGCGCTAACCCAGCCGGCTCATGGGCTCGCGCCGGCCGGCGCTGATCGGCACCACGCCGCCGCGCACCAGGTCTCGCTCCCAACGGCGCGCATCACGGCGCAATGCCGCGGCTTCCAAAGCGCCCTGGGGTACGCGGCCATCCGCGTCGACCGCGTAACCCCGGCCGCTATGGGCGGCCGCGCAGCTTGTGAAATCGCGCACGGCGGCCCGATTCGAGGTCGACTGCGCGGACAGCTCGGCCGAGTCCCCATGCATCGAATAGCATCCTTCTGCGTGAGCGTGCAGGTTTTGCGCAAACCACAAATAGGGACCTTCCGATAGGAAGGCGGCCAGCGAACTGAAGGAGGAGGCTGAACACACCAGCAAGTCGCTGGCTGCCAGCGCCAGCAGATCCGAGCAGTCGCGATAGGACTGATCGGCGCTGAGCACGCAAGGAAAGCCGCTGTGCAGCTCGCGCAATTGCTCGGGATCCCCGTCACTGATGAGCAGCAGTTGCCAGTCATCGGCAAAGGCTCTGCGCAGGCTTTCGGCGACATTGTGGAACCATGCGATTGGCAGCGAGGTGTTGGGTTGCGCACGGTAGTCGTGCAGCGATGTGGGTGCGGCGAAATCCCCTAGGCGCACGTGCATGCCGATTTGAATCTTCCTTGGATCCAGCCGCTCGTGCAATTGCAATAGATTACGCGGTGCGTATCGGCTTTCATAGAGCGTGGAGCGGATGAATTCGCGGGCAGCCTGCACGTGGCGGTAGCCGCCCCACATGCCCTCGGTGACAAAGGCGTACAAGGGTCGCTCGAGCAGCCGGTGCGCGGCGGCGAAACTGCGCAACGCCGGCACGACATCCTCACCGCCGTGGGCGAGAAAGTCCGCCTCGCGGAACTCGATGACCGGCATGATGCGCTCGATCGCACGATTGAAGATCCAGTCATCGGGGCTGGTACGAAATTGTCGCCAATAGCCGCGGCGGTTCAAGCCAAACGCGGGTGGCAGCAATTTCGCATTGAGAACCTGCGCGGCCAGAAAGGCGCGAGCCCACGGGACGATTTCATTAGCCAGGCCGTGCCCCTTGTGCCGTACGCGGGGGATGCAATAGCGAAGCAGGGCGCGCATTGATCGACCCGTCCGCTGCGTCAACGATTAATTGCCATGTCGCGCGGCCAGCGCGGTTGCGGGTGTCGCAGCTGCGCCAGGGCGGCGGCAACGAGCCCGGGCAGTACCAGGAACAGGCGCGGTGCTGCCAAAGCCAGCGCCGCGATCCACGGCCATCTCCAGAGCGCCACGGCGGTCAGAAAAGCGCCGACTCGTATGGCCAGATCCAGGCGCAGCCCCAGGAGCGCGATGGCTGCAATCCCGGCCCATAGGGCGCCGAATTCATGGCCGAGCCCGTAGCAGGCAATCGCGAAGCGCGCCACGCGAAAAGCGATCAAGCCCGTCAGGCAGACCAGAGCCATCAAGTTTCTGAGGCCGTTACGCATCGCATGTTTGCCCACGCTGGACGCGCCTGTCACAGTAGCAGATCCAGAGCCGGGTCGTGCGCCATGACCGATCGGGAGCAATTACAGTACGATTATCTGATCGTCGGGGCGGGGCCGAGCGGCCTCGCCTGCGCGCTGCGCCTGCGGCAACTGCGCGCCGAGGCCAGCATTGCCGTGCTCGAAAAAGGCTCATCCGTTGGCGCGCACGCTATCTCTGGCGCCGTACTCGAGCCCGCGCCGCTGGAGCAATTACTACCTAACTGGCAACGCTCCTATACGGGCATGCGGGTGGCTGCACGGCAGGACGAATTCTATTTGCTGTCTGCGCGCAAAGCGCTGCGCTTTCCGCTCGTGCCTCCGCCCATGCGCAATCAGGGCAATTTCATCGTCTCGCTGTCCCAACTCACAGCCTGGCTCGCACAACAGGCTGAGGCCGCCGGCATCGACATTTATCCGGGCTTTGCCGCCGCCGCGGCGCTGCATGATGAGTCCGGTGCCGTGGCGGGCGTGCGCGTCGGGGACATGGGCGTGCTCCGGGACGGAAGCCCGGGCCCGCAGTACACCGCGGGTGCGGAGATTCTTGCCCCTGTAACCATTCTGGCGGAGGGCTGTCGCGGCTCGATCTCCAAACAGCTGATCGCTCGCTTCCAGCTGGATCACGGCAAGTCGGCACCCACGTATGGGCTGGGCTTCAAAGAACTCTGGCAATTGCCGCCCGGGCGTGCGCAGCCCGGTCTGATCAGACACAGCGTCGGCTGGCCGCTCGATACGCGCACCTATGGGGGCAGCTTTCTTTATCACCTGGACGCCGACCGCGTGTACGTTGGTTTCGTGGTTGGGCTGGACTACCGGGATCCGCGGCTGCAGCCGTTCGAGGCCTTTCAGCAGTTCAAGCAGCACCCGAGCGTGCTGCCGTTGCTCGAGGGCGGTGAGATCCTGGCCGCCGGCGCACGAACCATCGCCGCGGGCGGCTGGCAAGCACTGCCCCGGCTGGAGATGCCCGGCGCACTGTTGATCGGCGATAGTGCCGGCACCTTGAACGTGCCCAAGATCAAGGGCATTCATCAGGCGATACGCTCGGGCGTGTGCGCCGCCGAGCACCTGATTGAAGCCGGCGGCCCGGCGGGCTTCGACAATCGCTGGCGCAGCTCCCCTGGTGGGCGCGAGCTGCAGCGAGTGCGCAACATCAAGCCCGGCTTCAGACACGGTCTTTGGTGGGGGCTGGCCAACGGCGCGCTCGAGTACTACACGGCGGGACGCCTGCCCTGGACGCTGCGCCACGATGTCACGGACGGCAGGCAGCTCGAGCGGTTGGCGCAATTTCAGTCGCCGCAGCGCGGCTGGGTCAAGCGCACGCTGCCGCCCCGCGACCGGCTTTCCTCGGTGTACTTCGCGGGCATCGCGCATGACGAAAATCAGCCCAATCACTTGAAGGTTGCCGATACCTCGATCTGCGTCACGCGCTGTACACGCGAGTTTGGCAATCCCTGCGAGCGCTTCTGTCCGGCTGCGGTCTATGAGATGGTCGATGACCCCAATGGAGGCAAGATGCTACGCATAAACGCAGCCAATTGCGTGCATTGCAAGGCCTGCGATATCAAGGATCCATACGATATCATCACCTGGACCACGCCCGAGGGCGGCTCCGGGCCGAACTATCAGAACCTTTAGACGCCCCGCCCAGCGCTCGCCCCACCATGCATGGTTGATAGACACCTATCCTGATCAGACTCTAAAGTACGACTTGTCCGTTGTATCCCCGAGGCACTGCATGAGCGTATCGCCCGGCTCCCGGCTCAAGGCTGCGCTCGCCGAGGAGATGCCCTTGCAGATGGTCGGTGCGATCAACGCCTACACCGCGCGCCTGGCGCAGGCCTGTGGCTATCGGGCGATTTATCTTTCCGGCGGAGGCGTCGCGGCGAATTCCCTGGGCGTGCCCGACCTGGGCATCAGCACGATGGACGACGTGCTGACCGACATACGTCGCATCACTGATGCCTCGAGTCTGCCACTGCTGGTCGACGCCGACACTGGCTGGGGCGGTGCCTTCAACATTGCGCGCACGGTCAGGTCGTTCAGCAAATTCGGCGCCGCGGGTCTGCACATAGAAGATCAGGTGCAAGCCAAGCGCTGCGGTCATCGCCCTGGCAAGGAAATAGTCTCGCCGCAGGAGATGGTGGATCGTATTAAGGCCGCCGTGGATGCGCGCACGGATCCGGACTTCGTGATCATGGCGCGCACCGACGCACTGGCCACCGAGGGACTGGAAAGCGCCATTGAGCGCTCACGCGCCTGCGTTGAGGCCGGCGCCGACATGATCTTCCCTGAGGCGCTGACCGAACTGTCGATGTACGCTCGCTTCAAGCGCAGCGTCGGGGTGCCCATCCTCGCCAATATCACCGAATTCGGCCAGACGCCGCTGTATACGCGCGAGGAGCTCGGCTCGGTTGGCGTCGACATCGTGCTGCATTGCTGTTCGGCTTATCGCGCCATGAATGCCGCGGCGCTGGCGACCTACGAGGCGATCCGGCGCGACGGCACGCAGAAGAACGTGCTCTCGATCATGCAATCACGGGCAGATCTTTACCGCTATCTCGATTACTATGCTTATGAAGAGAAACTCGATCAGCTCTTTGCGCTCGATCGCGACAAGCGGGAACCATGACAGAAGCCGCACCGCAGCCCAAGGCGAAGAAATCCGTCGCGCTGGCCGGCGTCATCGCGGGCAACACCGCGTTGAGCAGCGTCGGGCGCACCGGTAATGACCTGCATTATCGCGGCTACGATATTGCCGAGCTCGCCGTCTCGTGCGAGTTCGAGGAAGTCGCCTATCTGCTGATCCACGAGAAATTGCCCAATGCGGACGAGCTGGCCGCGTACCGCAAGAAACTCATCTCGTTGCGCGCTCTGCCGGCAGCCCTCAAGACGGTGCTCGAGTCGCTGCCCGAAAGCGCCCATCCGATGGACGTGCTGCGCACGGGTGTCTCGACGCTCGGCTGTCTCGAGCCGGAGGCGCCGAATCATCCGCCCGATGGTGCCCGCGCGCTCGCCGACCGGCTGCTCGCGTGTCTGGCCTCGATGTTGTGCTATTGGTATCACTTCGCCCGCGAGCGACGCCGTATCGAAGTACAGACGGACGATCAGTCCGTCGGTGCGCACTTCCTGCACCTGCTGCACGGCCGCAGGCCTGCTGAGCAATGGGTGCGCGCGATGCATACTTCACTGATCCTGTATGCCGAGCACGAGTTCAATGCCTCGACATTCACCGCGCGCGTGATTGCAGGCACCGGCTCGGATATGTACTCGTGCATCACCGGCGCCATCGGCGCATTGCGCGGCCCCAAGCACGGCGGCGCCAACGAGGCAGCCTACGAGATTCAGGAGCGATACCCGGGTGCGCAGGATGCCGAGAGCGATATACGGCGCCGGGTGGCTGCGCACGAAGTCATCATTGGGTTTGGTCATCCGGTCTATACGATTTCCGATCCGCGCAATCCCATCATCAAGAAAGTGGCGCACGAGCTCGCGCAGGGGGCCGGCGATCTCCAGCTGTTCACGATTGCCGAGCGCGTGGAGGCAGTCATGCGCGAGACGAAGAACATGTTTGCGAACCTGGATTGGTATTCCGCCGTCTCGTACCATTTGATGGGGATTCCGACCAGCATGTTCACGCCACTGTTTGTGATTGCGCGCACGACGGGCTGGTCGGCACATGTGATCGAGCAGCGCCAGGACGGCAAGATCATTCGCCCGGCCGCGAACTATACCGGGCCCGAGAATCGAAGCTTCGTTCCGCTGGCGCAGCGCAGCTGAACTTGGGTGTCTGTGCCCCGGGCCGGAGTCGAACCGACATGGCCTTGCGGCCTGCGAATTTTCTTACCTCTACGGCTTTCGCCGCCGCGCGTTGCGCGTTCGGGGTCTGGAGTGCGCCACGACCATGGCGGCTTGCCCGAGCCGCCGCAGGTCCCCGCCGTCCACTCTCTACACCTGCCGACGCCGCGCATCGCGGGCCGGATTGGCTCGGCGTTGCCTCGGGGTTAGCCCAGGGTTTCACCGACTTTGACGGGATCCAACAGGCGGTTTCCGCACCTGTCGCTCAAACTTCAAGTCCGCTGCGTCTACCAATTTCGCCACCGGGGCGCCCGTCGGCAGTCTACCATCGGGCCGCCGTGCCGGCGGCAGACGCCCTATGAGCGAGATCAGCGCCGAGAATCTGCATCTGTGGCGTGGGGAGGTCCACGTACTGCGCGGCCTGAGCTTCAGCCTGGAAGCCGGACAGTGCCTGCAGGTGAGCGGCGCTAACGGCTCGGGCAAGACCACTTTACTGCGTGCCTTGTGCGGACTCATCCCGCTCGAGAGCGGGCGCGTTTACTGGCGCGGCGAGGATATTGCCTCCGATCCGAGCCTCTATCACGCCCAGCTCAGCTACCTGGGCCACGAGAATGGCCTCAAGGGGGATCTGACGGTCAGCGAGAATCTGCACTACGGCACCGCACTGCGCCGCCGGCTGCGCACGGGCGAGCTCAGCGCCGCATTGGCGAGCGTCGAGCTGCCCGGGTACGCCGGGGTGCCGTTGCGATGGCTTTCGGCCGGTCAGCGCCGACGCGTCGCGCTGGCGCGCCTGACGCTCATGGACGCGGCGCTTTGGATATTGGATGAGCCGGGCTCGAACCTGGATAGCGCGGGCCAGCAGCTGTTGCATGACTTGCTCGAGCGCCATGTGCATTCGGGCGGCGCCGCCGTCGTGGCTACGCACCAGCAGCTTCACCTGGAGGCTGGCAGGCTGCACAGCCTGACGCTGCAATGAAAGAGCCTCGGGTCGCCTTCATCGCAGCGGCCGCCTCGCTGGTGGCGCGGGATCTGCGCCTGGCCTTGCGACGCGCCGGCGATAGCCTGTTGCCACTGGGCTTTTTCATAGTGGTGACGACACTGTATCCGCTGGCCCTGGACCCGGACCTGTCGTCTCTTCGAGACATCGCTCCGGCTGCGCTCTGGGTCGGAGCGCTGTTATCCTCGCTATTGGCCCTGGACTTGCTGTTTCGTGACGACGCACAGGACGGCGCGCTGGAACAATTGGCATTGTGCGGGCAGTCCTTCGCAGGGCTTTTGCTGGCGAAAACGGCCGTGCATTGGCTATTGACCGGGTTGCCTTTGGTGCTCGTGGGGCCCCTGATCGCCACTGCGTTGGGAGCCCCTTACGCGGCCATGCCCGGCATTCTCGCGGCATTGTTGCTGGGAACCATCGCATTGAGTCTGATTGGCGCGGTCGGAGCGGGTTTGACCCTGAGCCTGAGGCGCAATGGGCCGCTGCTCGCCTTGCTGGTACTGCCATTGGCCGCGCCAGTGCTGATATTCGGCGCTCGCGCTACTGCGCTTGCGGTCCAGGGCGAAGCGATTAGCGCGCCGTTGTATCTGCTGGCTGCGATGGCGGTGCTGTTCGCGACCTTGAGCCCCTGGGCGCTTGCGGCAGCCGTGCGCATCGGTCTGGAATAGCGTTTAGTAGGAGTAAAGCTTGGCCTGGGTGTGGTTTCATCGCTTTGGCTCCCCGCCGCATTTCTATCGTCTGGCGCGCCGCCTTACGCCCTGGTTGGGCTGGCCGGCGCTGATCCTGTGTCTGGCCGGATTGATCGGAGGGCTGGGTCTGGCGCCGCGGGACTATCAGCAGGGCGATGGCTTTAGAATTATTTATGTGCACGCGCCAGCCGCCTGGCTATCCCTGATGGTGTACGTGGTGATGGCCACGAGCGCCGCGGTCGGCCTGATCTGGCGCATGAACGTCGCCTACGCGGTGGCGGCCAGCTGCGCTCCCATTGGAGCGTCCTTCACCGCCCTGGCGCTGGCTACGGGCATGCTCTACGGCCGCCCGATGTGGGGTACATACTGGGAGTGGGATCCGCGCCTGACCTCGGAACTCTTGCTGCTGTTTCTGTATCTGGGATACATGGCTCTGCGCAGCGCAATCGACGACGTGGCACGCGCCGATCGGGCCAGCGCGGTGCTGGCTATTGTGGGAGTGGTCGATGTGCCAATCATTCATTACTCGGTCATCTGGTGGAATTCGCTGCATCAGGCCCCGACGGTCATGAAGTTCGGGCGCCCGAGCATGCCCGCCTCGATGCTGGCGCCTCTGCTGCTGATGCTGGCCGGCTTTACTCTTTATTTTGGTGCGCTGCTGCTCACGCGCGCACGCGGCGAGGTATTGCGACGCGAACGCAATGCGCACTGGATCACCGAGGCGCTCGAGGAGACCTGAGGCTCAATGTCTTCGCACATTTCGAATTTCCTCGCCATGGGCGGCTATGCCGTCTACGTCTGGCCGTGCTATGGCCTGACCGCCGCGGTGGCGGGACTGAACATCCTCTGGGCCCGCCGCTCGCTGCGCCTCGCACAGCGCGATGCGCGTCGCCGGCTCGCCGCGCTCAAGCTGGCGGCATCGCCATGACACCGCGGCGCCGACGTCTGTATTGGGTGCTCGCGATCCTCGCCGGAGTCAGCGTCGCGGGCCTGCTGGCGTTGCGCGCGTTCGAGCAGAATGTAATGTTCTACTTCGATCCGAGCACGATCGCCGCCGGGCAGGTGCACACCGGGCAGCGCTTTCGACTCGGCGGCATGGTCGAGAAGGGCAGCGTTGTGCGCACCCCCGGCTCTCTGGATGTGCGCTTCGTGGTGACCGATTTTCGGCACAGCATCGGCGTGCACTACGACAAGGTGCTGCCGGACCTGTTCCGCGAAGGAGCCGGAGTGGTCGCGCATGGGCGCCTGGATGAGCACGGCACATTCATAGCCGATGAAGTGCTGGCCAAGCACGACGAGAAATACATGCCGCCTGAGGTCGCCCGCTCGCTGCAGCAGGGCAGCGCGAGCCGCGCGGCGGACCAGAGCGCGCCGTTAGCTGCCAGTCCGGTAATGCACTGATGGGCGTTGAGTTCGGACATTACGCCTTGATTCTCGCCCTGCTGCTTGCGGCGGCACAGGCGTTTTTCGGTCTGCTTGGACCCGCCCTGGCGCGCGAGCGCTGGTTCGCGGTGGCGCGCTCCAGCGCGTGCGGCCAGTTCGTATTTGTGGCACTGGCCACCGCGGTGCTGGTCAACGCCTTCGTGCAGGATGATTTCTCGGTGCGTTACGTGGCCGAGAACTCGAATTCGGCCCTGCCACTGTTCTACCGCATCAGCGCGTTGTGGGGTGCGCACGAGGGCTCGTTACTGCTCTGGATCGTGGTGCTGGGCGGCTGGACGATGGCGGTGATCGCACGCCTGCGGTATCTGCCGGCTCCGTTCGGCGCGCGCGTGCTGGGCGTGCTCGGTCTCATCAGTTTCGGTTTTCTGCTCTTTACGCTCTGTACCTCCAACCCCTTCGCTCGTCTGCTGCCGGCAGCCCCCGATGGCAACGATCTGAATCCGGTGCTACAGGATTTTGCCCTCGCGGTGCATCCGCCGATTCTCTATACGGGCTACGTGGGTTTCGCGGTGAGCTTCGCCTTCGCCTGCGCGGCGATGATTGAGGGCCGTCGCGATCAGCTCTGGGCGCGCTGGATGCGGCCCTGGACCGTGATCGCCTGGGCGTTTCTGGCCTGGGGCATCGCTCTGGGCAGCTGGTGGGCTTATTACGAGCTGGGCTGGGGTGGCTTCTGGTTCTGGGACCCGGTCGAGAACGCTTCCTTTATGCCCTGGCTGGTCGGCACGGCCCTGATTCATTCGATCGCAGTCACGGAAAAGCGCGGCCTATTCCGCAGCTGGACGCTATTGTTGGCTGTGGCGGCCTTTTCGCTCAGTCTGCTGGGCACTTTCCTCGTGCGCTCGGGCGTGCTGGTGTCCGTGCACTCATTCGCCGCCGATCCGCGCCGCGGTATCTTCATACTGATATTCCTGATCGTGATGATCGGCGGGGCGCTGGGGCTCTACGCCTGGCGTGCCCCCGGCATGCGCTCGCGATCCGGCTTCGAAGTGCTCTCGCGTGAGGCATTTCTGCTGTTCAACAATCTGCTGCTGGTCATCGCGGCGGCGGTGGTATTCGGCGGCACGATGGCGCCGCTGATCGCCGATACGCTCGGGCTCGGTACCCTTTCAGTGGGTCCGCCGTATTTCAATCCGAGCTTCCTGACCCCGGTATTGCCTTTGCTGGCGCTGCTTGCGATCGGTATTCATGCGCGCTGGCGTCGTGGCGCGCTGGGCGATTCGCGCCGGCCGATATTGGTCACGCTCGGGCTCTCAGTGCTGCTGGCCGCAGCGCTCG
>JBEKUL010000110.1:0-10465 GCA_049515055.1 Steroidobacteraceae bacterium
TCGACCAAAAATTGTGACAGTGCCCAGGGCCGCATCGACTTTCTCTACAGGCCCGGAAATTAAAAGCTCCGTTCCGCTCAGCGCTTGCTCTTCGGGAAGCGCTGTGCTTGCCACTAATGCGGCAACAAGCGCTGACAACATTGGATAAATCTTCACTTTAGTTATCTCCCGAGCCAAGTGAGTGAAACCGAGCATCAATTTGTAATTCGTAGATCCCGCAGTAGTCGCGCCGCCTCAGCTAGCCGTTCCAACCAAATCCACGGATTCGCCTTCCCCCTCATGGGCAGAGGCAGATGACTTGTTTTCTTCGTAGAAATACAAGCCGACCCCATATCGCCGTCCGTTTTCGTCCTTTAAGGACTCTTCTTTTTCGTTCGACCATCGGCACAATTTATCTAGAAACTGTTGACCCTCATCACGTAGGTACCCAAGCAGCTGATTGCGGTATTCCTGGCTAACCAGCGACTCAGAAACAAACACGCGCTCGAAATAGGAGGGCTGTTCTGAAGTACGAAGCAAGTTATGCGCGAATGTAGAATTCAACGCACCAACAAAGCGCCCCAACCGCGAGATCCTAGAAACGTCCACACCGGTCGGGATAAACGCGCGATTCACACACCGAACAAACTTGTCCTCGTGAATCTCAATGCAGCCCGCAGCGACTAACTCGTCGAGCACCGCTTCTCTATCGAGTTCAATAGTCGCGGCCGCAATCAAAGCGTCGAAGGTTTTAAATGCGCGTTCAGGCGCCAGCGACAAATCCAGGGGAGCGCCGTAGGGCGTGCTAAATCGATTATCGTCGTGCCAGAGGGTGAGCAAGCGGACTAGCTGGTCGACGCGAGTCGTGTTCTCGACACGGGCCATTCTTCGCCGCTTTCTATTCCCGACGATGTTCTCAGCTTCGCCCCGAGTCACGCCTGCCATAAGTGCCAATCTGGCGACCGTCACCGGACGGCCCTGCTCAACCAACTGATCTCGCACCGCACTGATGTAGAGTCCGCGAACGACGTCGGCCAAATCAGCCTGATTGAGACCGAAATTGAGGACGGTTCGCATCAACGGACGGAGCAACTCCTCGATGGACTCGAGAAGTGCGGTTCGCTCCATGTCCCCGTCTCTTGCGCCCACGTCCGAATTCCCCTGTCAATTAGAGTGGTCCACACTTTAAGTGCGGTTGCATTTGACAATATCTGGGTGGGGTACTTATGTCAAGAAACTGCGGCGCAGCAAGGCCTTAGGACAATAAGAAAAGGTCGCCTATGAGGGATTTGGAGGTCTTGCGGAACCGCTGCGCCCGCTAGAAACGCAATTGACGCAACCTGGCGCAAATGCCCCAAAAGCCCGAGATAACTAGCGAAAACTGCGAGGCGACGAGCTTGGATAAATGAAGTAACCTAGAATGTTATTACACTATGTAGTTGATTTATAATATAAAACATTCAGATAAAGTTGGTTTACTCTCTGAACACAAAAACCTGTAATCCGGCCAACCGCCTCTTAATTCTCGAGTTTCTGTGGAGAGCGTTGCGTCTACAAAGCCAACGATTACTCATTTCCACTAACCCACTTACTTGTGGTCGAACAATCTTTACGAACTCCGCAAAGTCCTTCTCCGAGATCTCCACATGCGCTTCGCGATCGGGCCATCCCACCACGTGCGCCGGATTCACCTGCCTATTGAAATTGGCTGTAGCAAAGAACCAGCGGATAGTTCTGACAGAGTGGGCCAGTTGGAGGAACGAATTCCCCGTAAACAAAACAATGTTGTTCAGCTGAGCAACCTTGCCGGGTCCCACCTTCTCAATCACGCGAGCCCGGCACCCCAGGCTAATGATGTCCGCAATGCGGCGTGTGGGAAAATACTCATCGGCCAGAGCCGCAAATGACGGTTTATTACCATTGATGTTTAGAACTGCTGGCCGGCCAGACGCGTCGAGATATGCTGAATCTTCTCCCCATTTACTAAGTACCTCTCCCAGCTGTATAGCCTCTGCCAATACATCCGTAGCGCGGCTGGATGTTTGACCTAGTTGGTGGGAGGCGTCCCGCGCCAAGTCAACCAACTTGCTGGGATCCAACCCATACCCCTGTAACGCCGTCATGCAGACGCCGAGCAGTTCGCGCGCCAGGTCGTCGCGCATCGCCTTCTCATCCGAGCCCTGAGGCCAATGCATTTGCGCACCTCTGGCGGTGCGCCGCGGACTGCTTCGCTTACGATTCACGATTCCTCCCTCCCTTCCTGACGTTTCCCGGCTCGCTCGGTCTCGAAGACGGTAAGTCCCACCTTGACGCGGTTACGGTTACCGCCTGGGCTCGCCTTTTCTGCCTCGATGGCGAGCTCGTTCTCCATCGCAGTAAGGAAGGTTGTCGCGCGGCGATTGATGATGTTGCGCACGGCGGAGAGACGACTTGCGTCGATATTGAGTACCTGGACGGTCTCACAGAACAATCGCGAGGCTGGATTGCGCAGATTGTGTCGCAGCGTCTCGAGCAGCTCGCGGGCGCGGCTTCCCATCTCGCCGACGCTGGCAATGCTGATACCCTGAGTTCTGAACGAGCGGCTGCGAACGCGCACGCGATGTTCGGCAAGCATCTGCACGAGCCCGGCGCGCCTGAGCTCCTCCAATACCACGCCGGGTGCCGCGCCTGGCAGATAAGCGGCCGCCAGCGCATAAAAACTGGGCTCATGGTCTTTCTCAGGTAAGTCCCGCGGTTTACCGCTGCTATCGAGATACGCGGAGTCCGAGTGCCATGCCTCGAGCAGGCGGCTCGCGCCGCCGCCCTTCTGCTCTCGTGCCGCGGCGATCCGGGGAGGCTCTGCCAGGATCTGCCGGACGAAATTGCGATGTACGCCGGTCACCAGGGATACGCGAACGTCGGACGGGGTGTCCCTGCTTCGGCTCTGGCTCGCAAGCCATTTGCGCGCGGTATGAACAAATACTCCGCGCAGCAGGCTTTCCGCCTCCGGGCTGGTGATGCCGAGTTCGAGAAACAGCTCGACCATCGGTTCGACCGCCGTCATCGCGGCGCGTGCCAGGGCGGCCTTGCCCGTCTCGCTCATGACCAATGCTGCTCTGGCATATGCCATAATTATGGCATATAGTCATGCTAGAAAGATAGCATGACGCGCGAACCGGGAGTGATTGCCATGACTTCGTCCGCTGCCGCCCGCCGGTCCGCCCGGCAGTCACGACCCTCCTCGCAGTCGTTGAGCCCTGCCCTGATGCGCCAGGCGGCTGACCTGCGCCGCCAAAGCGACTTCCGCTATTACGTCGACCGCGGCGGTTGTCAGCATTTCAACTTCCCGCAACGAGTCTGGCTCGATCCGACCATTGCGATGGCGGTCACACCGGTGCAAACCATTGCGCTGGAGACGCTGGCCCTCAATCTGCTGACCTTCATGATTCGCGAGCGCGATTACCGCGCGGCCGTTGGCGTCACCTCGCAGCGCGCGGTGGTACTGTCGCGCGCATTTTGTGCGGATTGTCTGCTCGGAGCGCCGCCGGAAGCCTGGGAATTACCGCGAACCTCAATCAGGTCCTGGCTTGAATCGCACCGGTCCGCGGGAAGCGCTCGCGGGCACCGCTGCGCCAGACGCTTCAGACACGGCGCCTCACGTTAGACACGGCGGCCCACGTTAATACGCGGCTCAGGTGTTAGCGTCGGTTCAGCGCGCGAGACGCCGCGGCTCGAGTGTGCAGCAGAGCGTCTCGCCGCCAAGCGATACATAGAGCGTGCGATCACTCACCGACAGATCGAATTCCAGGCGTCGCTCGAGGCGGCTCACCATCGCGGCCAGAAAGCTCGGGTCCAGCTCGATGATCTCCAGGGCTTCGGCGCGATGAATGCGTTCCTCACCCAGGCGCGTCAGCCATGGCTCGAGCTCACGGTGGGCGTAAACGACAACGCGCCGTGCCGACTTGCTAGCCTTGTGCAAGCGCGCGGCTTCCGGCGCACCGACCTCTATCCAGGTCTGCAGCATTCCGGTCATGTCACGCACGACAATAGCCGGTTCATCTGGATCCGACAGGCCCCTGGAAAACGCAATGCCTGGGGTGTATTCGAGGCAATATGCCAACACCCGCGCGAGCAGATATTCCGCGCTCTCGGAAGGGTGACGCGCCACGCGTAGCGACAGGGTTTCGTATACGTTGCGGTCGGCATCGGCCAGCCGCACCGTAACCGCATAGATCGTAGCGCTCAGCGCCATCGCGCCGATATCCGCTCTGCGTTGTGCATTCTCAACATGCTGCCGAGCATATCGGCATCGACCCTGATGCCACCAGCGACGCTCCTGCTAGGCTGCGCGCGATGAGCGAGCGCACCATGTCCGTCTGGAGCTTCCTGCGCTACCTGGCGTTGCCTGCGCGGCCAGTCGGCCTGATATTCATAGGTTTGCTGAGCATCGGCTTTGCGCTGTGCGTGCGGGCCGGACTGCTCGGCCTGCCGTTGCAACTGATCCTGCTGTCCTGGCTGTTCAAATACGGCTACGTGCTGCTCGAGCAGGTCGCTCACGGCGCGCGCGAGCCGCCGGTACTCGCAATCGAGATGCTCAACCCGGCCTCAGAGCAACGCCCGCTCGTGCAGCTGGCGCTCGTAGTGATCGTCTATCTCGGCCTGCGCGCCGTCGCGAGGCATATCGGGATCGCGCTGAGCGTGGCCCTCGAGGGGCTCGCTCTGGCGGCATTGCCTGCCTCGATCGCAGTGCTGGGTATCGGCGAGGCCTACTGGCAGGCGATCAATCCAATCGCTCTGTGGCGCGTCGCGCGCGCCCTGGGTCCGACGTATGTCGGTATCGTCGCGGTCGTGCTCGTCTATGGGTCCGCCATCGCGTGGATGGCGGTTCATACGAATTTGCCCACACCGCTGCTTGGCGCCTGCATAGTGTTTGCGTGGCTATCGGTGTTTTCTCTGCTCGGCGGCGGCCTGTATGAAGAGCGTGATGAGCTTGGTCACGAGGCTATGTACACCCCGGAACGCGAGGCCGAGCAGCGGCAACGAGAGCTGGAGCAGCAGCGTAGCCGTTTCGTCGACGTGGTCTACGCACAAGCGCGTGGCGGCAATCTGAGCGGCGCCTGGCGCACACTCGAGCAGGAGCTGGCCGCGTGCGGTCATGCCTTTGAGACCTACGATTGGCTACTGGAGCGACTGCAGCGGCTGGATGATCAGCGTCTGGCCAGCCGCCTGGCCCAGGATTACATACGTCGGGCGCTCGCGCGCGATAACGGCCGCGTGACCGAACTCGTGCGGGCGCGACTGACCCTGGATGCGCAGTTCCGACCCTACTCGGCACTCGAGACCCTGCGAGTGGCTGAACTGGTACGGCTCGCCGGCGATCGTGCGAGCGCACAGCAACTCTTGAGCGACTTTGCCCAGGAGTTCCCGGATGCGCCGGCTGAGCTGCAGGCGCAAGCACGCAGCGAAGCCGCAGCGCTTGCGCGCGATCCGCTCTAGGGAGCGCTACTGCTCAAGTGGCCGATCTCAAGCGCGCTCGCGCCGCGCGTGAAGGCCCAATCCATCCAGCGGCTGATGAGGCCACCGCCGAGACTGGCGCCGGTGAGACCCTCGAGTTGATAAGCAGTGGCTTTCAGAATCGACTCGGCCGCACGTTGGCCGCTGCGGATCGCTGGCCCAATGCCTTCGCAAAGATCGCGAGTGGCGAGACCGGCAGCATCACCGGTCAGAAAAGCATTGCCGATACGCGCGGGGGCGAGCGGGCCGCGCAGATAATAGCTGTAGCCCGTTGGCGCTTCGGGTAGGCGGATCTGGAATCGACGCTCGAGCTTGTTCACCAGATGCTGCCAGTGCTGGCGCAAATCCTCGCCGCGCTGCTTCAGGCGCGACGCCATGCCGCCGACGCCGACGTTGAGCCAGCCCTGCGCCTTGGGCACATACCAGCTGTAGCCCGGCAGGCCATGCTCAAAGAACCACAGGTGGCAGTCCGCATCGCGCCAGTCATAGGGAAACTCGAGCTCGAGTGTTGCGGTCTGCAACGCACGATCGCGCGCGACGTGCTCGCGAAACAGTTCGCGGTATACCGGACAGGAAGTGCCGCCCGCACCGATCAGATAACGGCAACGCCAGGCGCCGTCGAGCAGGAAGTCATCGCCGTCACGGCGTATTTCCCTGACATTGTGCTGCACGATCTGCGCGCCGGAGCGCTCGAGCAGCCAGGCGTCGAATTCGAATCGGCGGATCGAATGCTGCACGCAGGGAACCGGCAAGTGCAGCCCCTTGAGATGCCAGTGCAGGCGCCGGAAACTCAGAAAGCGGTGCGGATAGGCGCTGATGTCGAGCTCGAGGTCGGTGACCACCTCGGGCGTGATCCAACCGGCACACAGCTTGAGCCTGGGAAAGGCGGCCTTGTCGAGTACCACGACCTCTGCGCCGCCCTGCCTGAGACGCGTTGCCGCCGCCGAACCGGCCGGTCCGCCGCCCACGACAATGACCTCGGCGCTACGCATGCCCGGCTCAGCGCGGATACATGTACTCGCGCGTCAGCGGCAGCTGATTGTTCTCCTGGATCGTGAACAGGACCTGAAACAACTGCATGGTCCCGGTCTCGAAAGCGGCGATTGAGCCGGCCAGGTACAGCCGCCACATACGCACGAAGAACTCATCGAAGCGCGCGCGCACCTGGTCGAGCGCGGATTCATAACGTGCCAGCCACTGGCGTAGCGTCAGCGCATAGTGCAGCCGGATGTTCTCAACGTCGATGACCGACAGATCCCAGGGCTCGAAAATCTGGGTCATCTCGCCAAGCGAGGGCGCGTAGGCGCCCGGGAAAATGCGCCGCTCGATCCAGGCGTGCAGCGGCTGCGGGCGATTGCGGCCGATCGAGTGAATCAGGCCCCTGCCCTCGGCGCTGAGCGCGCTGCGCACGACGCGACCCAATTGCCCATAGTTCTCGCGGCCCACGTGCTCGAGCATGCCGATGGAGACGAAGACGTCGTACCGCCCCGCGATATTTCGATAGTCATCCTCGATGTATTCGACGCGCCCATCAAGATCCAGGTCCTTGGCGCGCCGGCGCGCGTACTGGATCTGTTCGCGGGAGATGTTGAACGCGCGCACCTTCGCGCCATAGCGGCTGGCCATGTGCAGCGCGAGACTGCCCCAGCCGCAACCGGCCTCGACTACCGAGTCGCCGGCGCCCAGCCGCAGTTTGCGGCACACATGATCCATCTTCGCGACCTGCGCCTGCTCGAGCGTCGCCTCCGCCGTTGGATAGTAGGCGCAGGTGTACGACATCGTCTGATCGAGCCAGAGGGCGTAGAAATCGTTGCCCAGATCGTAGTGACGGTGAATGTTCTCGCGCGAGCCGCGCAGCGTGTTGCCCCGCGGCCGATTGAGCCAGGCTCCAAGGCGCTGGGCGAGCGAGGAGCTCGGACCACTGGGCTTGGAGCTGCGATAGACGAACTCGAGCAACTGCACCAGATCGCCCTCGATCTCCAGGCGCCCGTCGCTGTAAGCATCGCCAAATCCCAGCCGTGGACTGCGCAGCAGCTCGAGCAACGTGTGCCGATCTGCGATGCGCACGCGGCCGAGCGCGGCGACTCCTTTGGGCGCTATGCGCTCACCGGTCCAGTTCAGTATGAATTCTATCGGCGGCTCACCCAGTCCTACGATGATTCGGCGCAGCACCCGCGCCTCGAGCGATACAGGCGCCGGCTGGCGCTCGCTCGTGGCTTTACTGGGGTCCGCAAGCCCCTGCGGTCGCGAGGCGGCGTCCATAGCTTGTTCTCCTTGACTGGAATTATTCTGCAGTCGACGGACTGTGGCGCCGCTCCTTTGACTGCGCTACCCCCCTCCAAAGCCAGCAGCCTGGATGGGGTTAGCCGAGCTCCGCGCGCAACCGTCGCATCCGACGGTACTGTAACTGCAGCCCATATTCCAGTTCCCGAAGCCGCGACTGCAGTATCGAGCGCTCCCAGCGCTGGATCATGGCCCGCTTGGTCTGCGCAAGCCATTGCTCACGCAGGTGGTTCCAGGCGGTCACCGCCTCGCAGAACGCCTCGTACTCCTCGGCCACCCGTCTGCGCAACACCTCGATCTGCACCCGTCCAGGCTGGTGCCCGGCGAGCTGCTTTTCGGCGCGCCGGAATTGCGAATCGAGCAATGCGCGCTGGATCTTGAACCATGGGACACGCTTGAGATTGCGCGCCAGCCCGAGCCAGTGCATCGCGTTGATGAACCACTTGGACGGATCCCATTGCCACCAGCGCACGCCGTTGCGGTAGTCATGCGCGAACATGTGATGAAAGTTATGGTAGCCCTCGCCATACGTCAGCACCGCGACGATACCGTTGTCGCGCGCCGTATTCTCATCGGTGTAGGGTTGCACGCCCCACATGTGTGCCAGGGAATTGATCAGGAACGTGGCGTGGTGGCTCACGACCAGGCGCAATACGCCGGCGAGCAAAAATATGCCCACGACGTCGCCGCAGGCCCATCCCACCAGCAGGGGCAGGCCAAAATTCATCAGCAGCACCAACGGCAGGTAATAGCGATGCTGCCACATCAGTAATGGGTCGCGCTGCAGATCGCGCACGCTGCTGAGGTCCGCTTCACCGCTCTTGTAATCGTGCAGCATCCAGCCAATGTGGGAGAACCAGAAGCCGCGGCGCGCACAATATGGGTCACGCTCCGGATCGTCGATATAGCGATGATGCGTGCGGTGGCCCGCGCTCCACATCAATGCGCTGTTCTGCAATGCCATGGCGCCAAACAGCAGATAGCAGACCCTGAGCAGCGGGTGCGCCTCGTAAGTGCAATGCGCGAACAGCCGGTGGTATCCGCAGGTGATCGACATGCCGTTGGCGCCCAGGAAGAGCGTGAACAACACCCAGGCGAGTGTATGATAGCCGTGCACGACCCCGTACCAGGGCACGATGCTGATCGCGACCGCAAAGGTCAGCGCAAACATCAGGGTATTGGTCCAGTTGCGCCGCGCCGTATCTCTCCCCGCCGCGCTCATGTGCCTACCCCGTGAAGTAAAACTTGTATAATCATTGAGTTACAGATTATATGGCCCATCACCCGACCCGCCGAGGCTGACCTTAACAGCCTTGGCTCTTCGGTGCTGCGAACCAATCGCCCTGTCGCGTATTTTCGCTTCGCCCTACCCTCACCAATGATACTCCTGAATATGCACCAGCTTGATGGCAAATTCGTGCCTTGGCTCGCCTCTGGTGCAGCGCGCTCTCAAGGCACTAAGCGGACGGGCTGGTACTGGGCGCCGGTGGTGGGCTCTGTGGCCCGTCGGCGAGCATGCCAAAAATGCCCTGCGTGACGTTCGCCGGAGCCGCAGCCCCGTTATCCATGAAGATCACTTTACCCTGAGCATGCTCGGCAACGTATTTCAATGCGTCCGTGTATTCCAGAAACAGCAGAAACTTGGCGTCGACGCCGGCTGCCTTGAGGCTATCGGCGGCTTCCTTCATGCCGGCTGCGATGTTCTTGCGAAATAGCGCGAGTCCCTCGCCGCGCAGTGCCGCGGCCTTCTTATCGGCTTCCGCGCCGATGGTCTTGTAGGCCGCTTCCGCCTCTGCATCCTTGGTGCGCTTGACCAGAAGTGCGGCGCCTTCGTTGGCCGCCGCGGCCAGCAGGTTCTTGGAGGACACCACCCGGGCCATGGAATCGATGATCTCGCGATCGAATGTCATATCGGTAATCTGGATGTCGCGCACGACATAGCCCCAGTTGAGTACCACCTCATCGAGGTTCTTCTTCGTATGCTCGACGATCTCAGCGCGCATGCCGAGGATATCCGACTGTTTGGTGGTCGCTACGAACTGTCGGATCGAGCCGTCGATAGTTCGCTGCAGCGCGAGCTGGAACTCCTGTGCTGTGGCGAAGCTGAACACCGCTTTCTTGATGGCCTCCTCCGAGGCGGCGGCGACGGCATAGAGCACCATGGTCGCGAATTTGACGTTCGCCTGGTCCTGCGTGATGGCCTGAAACTCCAACTGCAGCGCCCGATTCTGCAACGAGAGCCGGTAGCGCACGTTCTCCCACGGCAGTTTGAAATTCAGACCCTCGCGCATGATGCGCTGGAACTTGCCGAACACGGTCACGACCGCAACCGTGGCCTGCGGCACGCTGCGAAACAGTGTTCGCGCCGCAATCGACACCGCGACCAGCAGCACGATCAGGGTTATCAACGAGCCAAATTCCATGTGCTTGCGCCCCCTCATCGCGCGAGCAGACCATAACAGAGGCCATGGATGGCGTCTTGAGACTGGGAAGCGCATCGTTGCTCGGGCACAATGGCAGACGTCGATCACGATGGCGCCGGCGCTGTCGGCAGCCACCACGTAATATACGTAAAATGCATTTAAAAGCAGCTAATTACATCGCATAACTAGAACTGAAATTATATGGCTATTGCAAACAAGAACGCCGCGTCGATCGCCGTGGCTGAACTGAAAGTCGATCCGGCGCTGTACGAGTTCGTCACGCGCGA
>JBEKUL010000111.1:0-10309 GCA_049515055.1 Steroidobacteraceae bacterium
CTGGCGGACCGCCCGAATATTGGTGGTCCAGCAAGACCCAGGGCGGAGTCTATAAGCCGCCGATGCGTCCGCTGTGGAAATTGTCGGACCTCAAGCGCATGCATGCCGGCCAGAACAACTGGTCCGAACAGATCATCCTGGATCCCGAGCAGGACGCGACCTACAACTCAGCCGAGCCTGGCAGGCAGTTCGGCCCGCGATTGCATCCTGACACGCCCACGGTGTTCGTCGTGCTTGCCGGTCAGGTCCACTTCGCGGTTGAAGGCCAGCAGCCGGTGACAGCCACGCGCGGCTCTATCATCAACATCATGAAGACGACAGTGTTTTCTTATGATGTCGCGGGCAGCGAAAACGCGCTGTGGGTAGAGGTCAACCCGACCAATTACAAGACGGTCTATCCCGCCGACGGTCCGCAGCCGGTGCCGACCAGCGGCGGCAGAATCGTCAAGGTGGCCTTTCCCCACAAGCCGGGCGCCTATACCGCGCCCAATCAGCTGCACTGGAACACCTTCGACGACACCATTGCCAAATGCGCGCCGCCCGGCCCCGTGGTGCTGGATGATCACCTCTTCGCCAGTCCGCTGCTGGGCTACGTCAATCCGGCGGATAACAAGTGCGGCACCGGCCGCGGCAATGTCGGCGGTGGACCGGCGCAGGGCGCATTCGATCCTCATTCGACCTTCGGACATATGCATGCCGGCCCGGCGGAGTGGTGGATCGTGCAGGTCGGTGCGATCAGGGGCAGATTCGAGAATGCTGGCGAATTTCATGCGGTGGAAGGCGACGTGCTTTATGTGCCGCCTATGAGCTGGCATGAGATGGGTGCCGAAGCGCCTTCCGGCCCCTCAGTGCGTCTGGCGATGGGCGGCTATGCCCTGATCAACATGTTCAATACTGAACAGCCGGGCCGTGTCGGGTCCGGCGGCACACCAACCAGGCCGTAGCGCAAAGTCAATGCGTCGATCGGCCGCCACCAACGATCCTTCTCAGCGCGTCATCCTGGCCAACGGCGGCGTGCTCGTGGAGCGGTTCCGCAAGCCTGAACCATATGGAGCCGTGGACGGTCTGCGCTTTCGAATTGATCTGGCATAGGGCGCGAGGCGCATGATGTCATGCCACGGCCTGCCCGAGCTGTGCTTGCGCGGCGACCATGCGATTGCGCCCAAGGTGTTTCGCTTGATAGAGGCATCGATCGGCTGCCGAGATCAATTGCGCGGCGTTGCTGTTTTCATTGTGAGCCAGCACGGCGATGCCGCCGCTGATACTGACGTGGGGCGTTGTGGGCGAGCTCTCGTGTGCGATCCTCAACTGCAAGACCGCGTCTACGGCGGCTTGAGCGATCTGCGTCGCATCGCCCAACCCGGTATCCGGGAGGATTAGGGCGAACTCCTCTCCACCGTATCGGGCCACCATGTCCGCCGGACGGCGGCAACAGGTTCGCAGCGCGGCAGCTATACGCTTCAAACACTCATCGCCGGCCTGGTGTCCGTAGTGATCATTGTAGGCTTTGAACGAATCCACATCGCATAGCACAAGGGCCAGCGGTCGTGCGTAGCGACGCGCGGTGGCTATCTGCGCGCCAAGATGCGCATCGAAGAAGCGTCGATTAGCCACTCCCGTGAGTCCGTCCTGGTTGGATAACATTTCGAGGGTATCGTTGACCAATCTCAATTGTGCCGATACTTGTGCAAGTTCCTGCGTGCGCTCGCGCACGCGCGATTCCAGTCCGGCGTTGAGACTTAGGTTCTCGGTCTCTATGAGCTTACGGATAAGATCGACCTTGTGAAGAGTCGTTGCTGTCCACGCAACCGCAATGACACAAAGGGCGGTGCTCATGAGCACCATCAATGCCGAACCGAAAGGGGCGTCATACAGGCCGAGCACGAATATCATGATAGGAATCGTGGGCAGCAGTCGGCGCGTGACAATTCCGCCGGAGGTGTCGCTGATCGCGATGCTGGTGAACCCATGCGTCGAATCGGCCGCCAGCACGCACAAGATCAGGATGATAAATGACGCTGCCGTGTGTGTGGCAGTCACACCGTATGGCCTCCATGCATTCAGTGAGGCGGCGCCGTAGGCGTAACCCAGAACGGCAAGGACTGAAACCAATAGAGGCGGAACTACCAGCCAATGGGCGCACGCGGCGAGATTTGGCCGCCGAGCCTTGAGCGTCAACAGAGCGAGGCCTAGAAACACGAGGTTGAACGACGTAGCAAGTGCCATGCGCCCGGGATGGGCAGATTGCACCTCCACAGGGAACGGGATGTCGATGCCAAGCGTCCATCCGAAGAGATACTCAGACATAGTAAGGCCGCCGAGTGCGGCCACCAGAAAGGCAACGCAGCGTGCTACCCGAAACCACGCTGACCCTTGTGGCTGCGTGTGAATCAGCCAAACTGCAATGCTCGCCGCAGTTACGGCGCAGGCAGCGTTGATTTTCATGAATGACAGCCCGGGCCGCACATCCGTCAGCCACGGGATATTGAAGATCCAGCCGCCCAGCACCTCAAAACCAATGAGCGCAACCAGCACGCAACCGATTGCAATCAGTCGCGCGAGTAGCAACTGGAAGGACTTTCCGGGGCTTGCGAATACGCGACGTGCGCCTTCCTTGGAATACGTAAAGGGCACGACTATGGTTTCCCGCATTCTCG
The DNA here is from genome assembly GCA_049515055.1 of Steroidobacteraceae bacterium. GTDB lineage: Bacteria > Pseudomonadota > Gammaproteobacteria > Steroidobacterales > Steroidobacteraceae > FEN-1191. Next base: position 2,658 of record JBEKUL010000111.1, read on the forward strand.
CAGCATCCGCCAATTTCCAGCCCTTGTATGAGCGCTGCGTCGCTTATCGGCAGGACAAAGCGCTCGGCTGTAACTCCAAGGCGTAGGCGCCCATTCCCCCTTAACTTCCCTAACCCCGGCCGTGCGATCATTCGACGTGGACGCGAGTGGGTTGGAAGAGCCGGGCGCGGCGGTGCCGCTCGTGCATCAGCATTTGCCGCTGCGCAAGGTGGTCGCGGTCGGCATCGGCAATGCTCTGGCGTTCTACGACTTCATTACCTTCTCGTTCTTCGCGATTCAGATCGGCCACTGCTTCTTCCCGCAATCCGAAACCTCTCACGGACTGCTCTATTCTCTGGCGACTTTCGGGGTTGGGTTTCTGACCAGACCACTGGGTGGCGTCGTCATCGGCATGTACGGCGACCGGGTCGGCCGCAAGCCGGCGATGGTGCTGTCCTTCGCACTGATGGGCGCGTGCATGCTTGGCCTGGTACTGACTCCGTCTTACGCGCAGATAGGGATCGCCGCGCCGATTCTCCTGGTCATTTTTCGACTGCTGCAGGGATTCGCGCTGGGGGGCGAAGTCGGGCCGTCGACCGCATTTTTGCTCGAAGCCGCCGCGCCCTACCGCCGCGGGTTCTACGTCTCACTTCAGTTCATGACCCAGGACCTGGCTGTACTCGCGGCCGGGGTGGCCGGCTTCGTGCTCACAGGCGCTCTTACGCCGGCCGCGCTCGATGCGTGGGGCTGGCGGGTCGCCTTCCTGATCGGAACGGCGGTCGTCCCCGTGGGCCTGCAGATGCGGCGCAACCTCCCAGAGACCATGGGCGACGCTGATCGGCGGCGCACGACGGCGCAGCAGCGGCGCGTACCCGCGCGGCTGATCGTGCTCGCCCTCATGTTGATGATGGCCGCGACCATCTATCTCTACGGGCTCGACTACATCACGACTTACGCCCAGGACGGCCTGCACATGACCCCCGCCCTGGCCTTCGGTGCCACCGTGGTGATCGGTCTGTGCGCCGTCGTGGCCGATCCGCTGAGCGGGCTGCTGTCGGACCGCATCGGGCGCAGGCCGGTCATGCTGGGCGCCGTAGTCATTCTCGTGCTGCTGCTCGTCCCGGCTTACATGGCGATGACCGAGCTGCGCAGTGTGAGCGTGGTCTACAGCGCAATCGCGATTCTGGCCGTGCTGCAGGCATTTCTGACCACACCGGCCCTGGTGACGGTCACGGAGTCACTGCCCAAGGCTGTGCGCTCCGGCGCGCTGGCGATGCTCTATGCGCTCGCAACTTCGGTCTTCGGCGGCTCAACCCAATTCGTCATCAAAGGACTCTCTGACCTCAGCGGCAGCCCGCTCGCCCCGGCCTGGTACATGACGGGCGCCGTGCTCATCGGCGGCATCGCCATGACGCTGATGCCGGAAACCGCCCCGGTCAAGGTGGGGCTCGCTCCAGGTCATTGAGGACCATCTTATTGAAGTCATAGTGCATCTGATCCCAATACGGTGAATAGAAATGTGAGCGATAGGCTGGTGAGCGCCGCGCCCGCTGCACCGCCTCGCAAACACGATCGTCCTCAACTCGCGCTCGCGCCGAGCCCTCGATGCTCCGGCGCCGCATCTCCTTGTAGGCCGGATCTCGCGCACTGCCATCGGCGTAGTAGCTGGCGATCAGCCACTGCGAGTTGCCGGCATCTTCGGGCAAGAGAACGCTGATTCGCACGTGGGTCGGAAAGACCAGAAACGTGGCGTTCGGATAGATATTCAAGATATAAGCCGATGTCACCGGCGCGAGCGTCGCCCTGGATCTGATCCTCGGAAAATCGACATCGGGATAGGTCTGGCCGACACTCTGGGCTTCAAAAGCCAATCCTTTCACTATACCGTTGTTGATCTCGCGAAATGTCTTGCGGGCCTGATCATCGGCGCGCGGCACATGCGCAGAGCGGCGGTACTGCTCATGAACGAAGCCTTCATGATAAACATTGGCGGCGTAATTCTCCCACAGCGACTTCCAGTTGGCCTTTGCGGAAAATCGATGGATGCCATCACCGTCGGCCGAGTCATTGGCCATTGCAAGCGTTGAAAAATCGAAGTCCTCGAACAGCGCCATTAATGGGGCCAGAAACACTGGCAAAGGCGCGCACTTGCCTGACAAATCGATAAAGATAATATCGTTCCAGATGCTGGAGCGAATCTCTTTGAGGTCCCCCGAGTGCTCCCGCAAAGGCGCGGGATCCGGATCTGGCGTCCCATCCCAAAAAGGCGCCTTGATCAATTCGCCGCGCAGGTTGTATTGCCAGCCGTGGTAGGGGCCTTCGAGCCTGCTCACCTGCGAGTGACGCGCGAGTGCAATCGGGCAGCCGTCATGGGCGCCGATATTGTGGAACACCCGGATCGCCTTATCCTCGGCGCGCGTAATCAGCACGGGAATGCCGAAGATTTCGAACGCAGCCACGTCGCCTATATGCGGCACGCTTCCCGCAAATCCCAGCGCTACCCAATTTTGCGTAAACAGATGGGCGACTTCGAATTCAAAGAACTCCTGGGAGCGATACGCAATTTGCGGGAATGTTCGAGCCTCAGCAATTGGCGCCCGGATCGCCGCTCGATCTTCATCAGTCAAGAACTCACTGAGTGTTCGCATGCAGCGGTCGCTACTTCGGTCGCAGAAAGCTAAGAATCGATTCCAGCATTTGCGGCATCAGGCTTTGCGGGTGATTGTGGCCGGCCCCTTGCAGGTATTCGAGCCTTGCACCGGGAATGCGCCGAGCAATATCCTCACCGTGTCCGCGAGGAAATATCGGATCATCGCTGCCCTGTAACACCAAGCTAGGGCTCCGTATCGCCGTCGAGCGCTCGTAGAACGGGGCCGTACGCTGCCGAGCCTCAATCATTCGCTTGGTGCCGAGCGGGCGATAGGCCCGAGCCACAGAGCGTTCCGCGGCTCTCTGCGCCTCCTCGTCGCTCATCGCGTGCACGCTGCCGTTGCACGCGAGACGTACCGCTTTGATAGCCGCCACGGCCTCAGCCACAGTTGGATATTCGACGCACGCGTTACTCATGCTCTGGAGCACCGCCGCACTTCGTGGAGGCAGGGACGGGTTGTAGTTTGTACTCTGTAATATCACCAGGTTGCGCGCCCTGTTGGGAGCGCTTAGGGCGAGTAGTTGAGCGATGGCGCCGCCGAAGGAGTAGCCGACAAAATCGGCCGCGCTGATTCCCAATTGATCCATCAGCGCAATGACATCTTCAACAATCTGCTGCATGTCATATTGGGCGCCGTTCATTTGCGTGGACCAGCCCATGTCACGACATTCATGGCGCACGACACAGTATCCCGCCTCGACGAACGGCAGGCATAAGCGATCGGGCCAATCGCTCAGGTTGTCGGTGATGCCGAGGATGGGCATCACGACGGGGTGCGAAAGGACGCCTATGACGTCGTATGCAAGCTCAACGCCATTGGCCAGTGATGCGAGTCGCGTCGTCATGCAGTCCTCAAGATCGTGATTGCTTTCATTCCGCTGCCATGGGTAAAGATGCATCAGCACGAGGGCATGCGACGGCCGGTGAAATCATACCAAGTGCCGACCAGCGCCTTCGAACCCGAGCAGAGGCGTCGACATTTCGTCATGGGGTCAATGGCTTAGCCAGTGGCGCTGTAAGAACCTGCTCCCGAGCTTGCGGTGTCGTTCGACGAACGGTAACGTTGCTACGCACCGCACTCGCTCGGCTGCGGCAAGGATAAGACGTTGAGAAGGACGCACAGGCAATCGGTGTTTTCATCGCACCGCCCCTCCGTGCTGGGCGTCGACGATCTGTCACAATGACTCCGACTGCGCGTGCGAAGCTCTCACTGCTCTGCCCTAATCCCGCCCAGCAGCGATAGGCGGCCTGGGCCATTCAGCAATACGGGGCGCCACCTTTGGGTGCTCGCACTGGCGCTCGCATGTGAGCCCCGGGTGCTGCAGGCGCGCTCTTGCGAGAGTCTTCTTAGGCTGGTTGCGCCGAACGTATCGATCACTCTCGCGAAGAGCGTCGAGACGGGCGCCTTCACGCCGACCGCGAGTAGCGAGGCGCTGACCAATCTTCCACCCTTCTGTCGCGTCATTCTCAAGCTCCGGCCGAGCGCCGATTCCGATATCGGCGCCGAGATCTGGCTTCCCGCTTCGGGCTGGAACCGTAAGTTCATGGCCGTTGGAAGTGGCGGATGGGGCGGCTCCATCAACTACCACGATATGGCGGACGCGCTGCGCCGCGGCTATGCCACCAGCGCTACCGACGACGGTCATACTGGCGCCAGCGCCAGCTTCATTGCCGGTCACCCGGAGAAGTTCGTTGACTTTGCCTACCGCGCTGAGCACGAGATGGCCGTTAAGGCCAAGAGGCTCATCAACGCGTTCTATGGTCGTGAGCCCCGGTATTCCTATTGGAACGGCTGCTCTGGTGGCGGGCGCGAAGGCCTGCTGCAGGCCTACCGGTACCCGGATGAGTTCGATGGCATCATCGCCGGCGACCCGGCTAACATGCGCCGCAACGCCTGGGCGCTCTGGCTCGCAAATCGGAGCTTCAAGGATCCTGCGGCCGTAATCCCGCCCGGTAAGTACGCAATGATTCACCGCGCCGTGCTGGATGCCTGCGATGCTAACGACGGCTTAAGGGACGGTCTGATCGACGAGCCGGAAAGCTGTCACGTCGACTTCAAGAGCCTCGAGTGCGCGGCTGCCGATGGCCCGGACTGCCTGACACCACGCCAGGTCCAAACCGCGCAGACGATCATAAGCCCCGCCACTACATCGGCAGGCCAAGTGCTATTCCCACGCCTGGAACCCGGGACGGAGCTGCGCTGGGACCGTCTTGCTGGCGGTCCGCGTCCGGCAGACATCTTCGTAGATCAGTTCCGTTACGTCGTGTACCAGGATCCCGATTGGGACTGGCGCAACTTCGACCTGGAGCGCGATTCAGCCAGGGCGAACGCGGTCGACAAAGATATCGACGAACTCGATCCGCACCTCGTGGCGTTTGCAAAACACGGCGGCAAATTGCTCATCTACCATGGCTGGGCCGATCAGCAGGTAGCCCCTGGCTCCAGCATTGAATTCTACGAATCGGTGCTGAAACTGAGCGCAAATTCAACTCAAGGTACCAATTGGATCCGTCTTTTCATGGTGCCCGGCATGGGACATTGCACCGGTGGAGAAGGCCCTGACACGTTCGACAAGATCAGCCTCATGGAGCGCTGGGTCGAGAGGGCAGAAGCCCCTACGCGCGTCATCGCTGCGCACAGCACCGCCGGCAAGATCGACCGCACCCGCCCCCTGTGCCCCTACCCGCAGGTCGCTCGCTACAACGGTGCCGGCAGTATCGACGAGGCGTCGAACTTCACCTGCCGCCTGCCCCAATAACACCCACGATGCAAAGGAGCGGCTATGCGAGAGACGAAGAATGTTGACGGCTCCGAGGCAGGCTTGACGCGCCGTGAGTTCGTTGTGGCCGGTGCCGCCGCGGGCGCGGTGGGGCTGCCGATGTTTGCCGCAACAGCGGCCGTTACAGCGCCCGGCCCACCAAACCACTCAGTGGATTTGCTGATCATGGGCCCGGACATCGTCACGTTTGACGACCAGGATACCGTGATCATGGACGGGGCGATCGCGGTGAATGGCAACGGCATCGTGTGGCTTGGCAAGGCTGGCGATGCGGCGCGGATGTTCACGGCAAAGCAGACCGTGAAGGCTTCCGGGCAGATCGCGATGCCGGGGATGACGGACACGCACTATCACACGGCGCAGCAATTTCTGCGCGGAGTGCATCGCACGACGCATCGCAAGGGACCGAGCTGGAAGAAGATTCTCATTCCGTTCGAGAGTGGGCTCGATGAACACGATGTCTACAACAGCGGCCTGGTCGGGTACACGTCGATGATCAGCTCCGGGACGACGTGCTTTTTGGAGGCCGGCGGCCCGCATCCGGACATGATGGGCAAGGCGGCGGATGAGGTGGGTATCCGGGCAAGGATTTCGCTGAACACCTGTGACATGGACGGAGATGGGGGACCGCTGCCGAAGTCGCACATCATGGCGACGAGCCAGGCACTCAAGGAGAACGAAGCGCTGGTGAAGCGCTGGCAGGCAAACTCGCGGGTCAAGGCATGGCTTTCGCTGCGCCAGATCCTGGTGAACACGGAGGAGCTGCGCATCGGGATGTCAAAGCTGGCCGAGGAGCTGGATACGCCGATTCATACGCATCTGTCGGAAGGCACCTATGAGGTCGACTACACGATGGAGAACTACAACCTGCGTCCACCGGAGTACTTCGAGAACATCGGGATCTTGAATAATCGCATGCACTGTGCGCACTCGATCTATCTGACGCCTGAGGAAGTGGATCGCTACGCGCGGCACGATGTTTCGGTGGCGCACTGCGCGTTCAACAACTACAACGGCGGACCGCAGCGCATGCTGGAGATGGTGCGGGCCAGGATTCGCGTGGGATTGGGAACAGATGGACCGAACTCGCGCGGCACGCTCGATCTCTTCCAAGTCAGCCACTATGCGGTGCTGGGCCAGCAGATCGGGTATGCCACGGCGTGGCACGCGCCGGCGCAGCTGACCTACTCCGACATGTTGAAGCATGCTTGCCGGGGCGGTGCGAACGCGGCGCATCTGGGTGCTGCAACGGGCAGCCTTGAGGTGGGGAAGCTCGCCGACATTGTGCTGGTCGGGCATGACGATCATGACCAGTTCTCGAGCATGGATCCGACGATCACACTGGCGCAGAACGTGGTTGGCCATCACGTGCGAACCACGATCGTGGACGGCAACGTGGTGATGAAAGAGCGTGAGTTTCTGACCGTGGATATCGAGAAGATGCGCGCGGACGTGAAGCAGCGCTACCCGCGGATGATTGAGCGCTATGAAAAGGCGATTCTGCTTACCAGTGGCTAAGTGAGTGCAGCAGCCTGCTGCGCATCAACGCTGCGTGTGAAACCACAGCCAATGCCAGCGATGGTTGGATTGGAGCGGGTGATGGGAATCGAATATATCACTCGGGAGACATTGCCCGTTTCGAATCCTGGCGTTGCAAGCGCTGATGGCGCTGCGTGCGATTTATGTGTGAAAAACAGCCCCATACCAGCCAACGTCCGCCAATGCGGCCATTCTTGACAGTTCTCGCTCCTGCAGACCGCTCACCGGCCCACCGCCTCGCTCACCTATGCCTCAAAGGGCGCCGCGCCGCAAATATGTGTGATTGCACCAGTTATGGCGTTTGACGCCATAAGACTGTTATGGCATCCTGTGCCATATGAAGGCGTTACTTGCATTCCATGACAAGCAAGTACTGCCTGATGGCGCAATCGTCGAAATGAAGATATGGGAAGTGGCGAGCCCCGTGGCGGGTAGTGCCCATAAGCTCAAGTACAGTTTATTTTACGGGGTAAAGGGTAAGCGTCTCGTGGGCTACGACAATGAGCGAGGCAAGGGTGACCATCGACACAATGGGGATCGCCAGGAACGGTATGTCTTCAAGACGGTGGAGCTTTTGATAGCGGATTTTCTGGCCGATGTGCGGCGCCTGCGAGGTGAACGATGAGCAAGCGCGTAAAAGTCAACGTGGGAACTCTGGACGAGATGGGTCAGCGTTTCGTGAACGCATGGCACCGACTCGGGCG
>JBEKUL010000112.1:0-10114 GCA_049515055.1 Steroidobacteraceae bacterium
TGTAGGTGTTTACATTGGACAGTTGCGGGCCTGGGGGCCCGGCCGGGATACCGTCTGTCTGCAGGAACGCGAAATTGGCGGGCTCTTCGCATTCAGGGTTGCAACTGGCGAACCCGAATGTGCACTCGAGACTGTCGATCGTAAGCGCTGCGCACCATTGGCTCACGCTGCAACTTTCGCTGTCGATGAAGGGCGTATAGCCTGGCGGATATAGCTGCAGTTCCATAAAGGCCGAGCCCGCAGAGTCCGGGTTACTGATCGAGCCAGAGTTACTGTCGCTGTCTGGCGTACACGGGTTCTGAGGATAGGAGTTCGGGTCGCACATAGGCAGCCCGAACCATGGCGCAACGGAGAGTTGACCGTAATGGGTCACGCTAAGCGAGAGAGTCGGGCCTTGCCTCGGGTCCACAGGCACCCTTACCACGTATGTCATCGTGTTGCCGGAGCCCGGTGCGCCGGAAATGAACTTTACACTGGGTTCGTCGTGGCCCACGTACCAGCCGTTGTCGGTGAAGCGAGTACCGGATCCATTGATCGCCCTGATCGGGTCGGTGCAAAGATCGCCGGCATGCTTCCTCACAGCCTGATAGGTCGTGCTCCAACCGTTGCAGTCAACCTCGTTGATTGGATTCGGCGGCACCGTGCCTGGTGCAGTCGCCACCGTTGCCGGGACTGTCGACTGCGCGGACGCCACGGCATGCTGGGCGTTGACGGCCAAAGTCAGCAGAGCACCCATAATCAGTACTCTATTAAATTTCATGGCGTCTCCCGTAATTGTTATGGTGAACAATCAATTCGCCGGCGCTGCGCAGCTAAGCGCAACGCCAATCTTTTGTTAGATGCGATTGATTGCTTCTGCACCTGCATATACGCCTAATTCCTTGCAATGCAAGTGCTCGATGACACGTCGCGATCGGTCCACACCTCTTCGGTGTACTGAGCCAAAACCTATTGGAGCTCGTCGTCACGGCGTCAGCGGCCGCAGAGCAGATCGCGTGGTCACGTAGGTGCATGTTGATTTCTCAGCTTCCGTTCGCCGCGCATTGGCAGTCATGTCATTTCCATAAAATATTTATAAGTTATTGATATTTATATTGCCGATCGCTCACCGCGCCGGTGTAGGACAAACGCTGACTGAAAATTTTGCAAGATCCCACGTACGCTTGGGTCGAAGTGCTGCTGTCGAAGCGTGCCAGTTGTTACAAGGTCGCGCGACAGAAGAAGCGCCTGCATCGCTGGAGCGTCGCAATGTCGGATGTGTCAAGCTGGATGATCGGGCGCTCGAAGTCCGCGCAGGCGCTTCGAGAGCTCGTGGACAAGGTCGCCCCCACTGACGCGACGGTGCTGATATCCGGAGAGAGCGGCTCGGGAAAAGAGCTGGTCGCGCAAGCCATCCATGCCCGCAGCGCACGCGGGGCGGGGCCGTTCCTGGGAATCAACTGCGGCGCGTTGCCGCCATCGCTGATTGAACCAGAACTCTTCGGCTTCGAGCGCGGCAGCTTTCCGGGCGCGGCACGCGCTCACGCCGGAGTGATCGAGCGCGCAGCGGGCGGCACGCTGTTCCTGGACGAAGTCACCGAGATGAGCGCGAAGATGCAAACGCGGCTGCTGCGCTTGCTCGAGACGCAGCGCTGCTTGCGCGTCGGCGGCTCGCGCGAGATCCAGGCCGATGTGCGCGTGGTCGCCGCCACCCATCGCTCGCCGATCCAGGCGGTGCGCGACGGGGCCATGCGCGAGGATCTGCTTTATCGACTGGCGGTCTTTCCGATCAGTCTTGCGCCGCTGCGCGAGCGTGGCGATGACGTGATGCTGCTGGCCGAGCATTTCCTCGACGAGCTCAACGTGCGCAATGGTACGAAGCGCGAGTTCAGTCACGCCGCACGCCAGACACTGCGTGAATATCAGTGGCCTGGCAATGTGCGCGAGCTGAAGAACACGATCGAGCGCGCGTACATTATGTGCGAGCAGCAGCTGGAGCTGCAGCCGCTGCACATTCGCCCCGCGGTGGCCGAGCGCAACTTAATTTCGAACAGCTGCGCCAGTATTAGTGTGCCGATCGGCTCCTCGCTGGCGCAAACCGAGCGCTGGCTCATCGAGGCCACCCTGGCGCACTGGGGCGGTAACAAAAACCGCGCCGCCAGGACGCTGGGCTGCAGCCTCAAGACGCTGTATAACAAACTGGATTTATATGAACGAGCGGGGGTGCAAGCGCGTGGCTGCAATGCGTGAGCGCGCGCCTGAGCACCCGCTTCAGCTCGACCGGAGTGCCTGAACCATGGCAAGAATACTGATAGCTGACGATCATGCGATGGTGCGGGCTGGCTTGCGCCAGTTTCTGTGCGAGGACAGCAGCATTACCGAGATCGGCGAGGCCGCGTCGGGCAACGAGACGCTCGACCAGCTGCGCACGGGAAACTGGGACCTCGTCATTCTGGACATCAACATGCCCGATCGCAGCGGGCTGGATATCCTGCGTTACGTGCGCGCCAGCTACCCGAATACCAAGGTGCTCGTGCTCAGCGGTTTCCCGGAGCAGCAATACGCGATCAACGTGCTCAAAGCCGGCGCCGGCGGCTACCTGCCCAAGGAGTGCGCGCCGGAGGAGCTGCTCAAGGCCACCAAGGTGGTCATGCAGGGGCGCCGCTACGTGAGCGCGAACCTGGCCGAGCTGCTGCTGTCTGATCTGGATGGCGACAGCGACCAGCCGCTGCACCGCCGCCTCTCGGAGCGCGAGTTTCAGATCTTCTGCAAGCTTGCGACCGGGCGCGCGGTCTCCTCGATCGCCAATGAGCTGTGCCTGTCGGTCAAAACGGTGAGCACCTACCGCACGCGCATCCTCGAGAAGATGAGCCTGGCTTCCAACGCGGACATCACGACGTACGCGCTTCGTAACGGGATCATTCAGTAGCGGCCTGCAGGCCGCCGTGATCTGAACGCCTTGCGTAACCTCTCTGTGCTGCTGGTCGAAGACTCACGCGTGCTCGCCGAGCGATTGCGCGAGACCTTGCTGAGCGTGCCGGGCGTGCAGCTGGCTGCCAGCGTCGACAGCGAAGCCGGCGCGGTCGCGGCGCTGCGGGGTCAGCCCGTGGACGTCGTGTTGCTGGATCTGCATCTGCGCCAGGGCACGGGCTTCGGTGTGCTGCGATCCATCCCGGCCGACCGGGCCAAGAAGGTCGTGGTCATAGTGCTGACAAATTACGATCTGGCCGAATACCGGCGCGCGGCTGCCGCGCTGGGCGCCATGCATTTTCTCGACAAGCTGCGCGATCTGGATCGCTTGCCTTTTCTGTTGCAGCAAATCGGCACGGAGAATTCCGCGCCGCCGGAAGCTCCCCTGAACTGACGGCATTAAGCGGCCTACCCCGCGGCCGCGTTGCGCGTTATGGGGCGGCGGCCGCTCTCATCGGCACTACGCGTGGGGCGCGCAATATCTGCGCCAGGGGCAGCCGCGCGCGCACCCGCGTGCCGCCCTCGAGCGGCCTGTCGATCTCGATACTGCCGCCGAAGCTGCGCACGCGATGGCGCATCGTGGCCAGGCCGTGCGAACCCACCGCCTCGCGTCGATCACTGTCGATGCCCAGGCCGTTGTCGCTCACCGTCACCGTCAGATCGCTCGCGCCCATCGCGATCTCGACCGCCACTTCGGTCGCCTGCGCGTGCTTGACGATGTTGGTCAGCGATTCCTGCAACAGGCGGAAGATCATGATGGCCGCGTCCTCGAGGAACTCCGGCTCCTCCTCGGGATAGACTTCGACACAGCGCAGCCCGGCGCGCGCGCAGGTTTCCTGCGTGATCCAGCGCACCGCCGGCAGCAGGCCCATGTTGTCGAGCAGCGTCGGGCGCAGGTTCTCGACCACACGGCGCTTGAAGTCCACACCCTCATCGAGCGCCTGCAGCACGCGCGTCCAGCGCGCTTTCATGTCCGGCTCCCCGGCTCCGGCCGAGTGCTTCTGCAGCCATGAGATATCCATCTTCACTGCGATCAGCAGGCCGCCGAGCTCATCGTGCAATTCGCGCGCGAGCGCGGCTTTTTCCTTCTCCGAGAGACGCTGCAGATGGCTCGAGAGCGCACTCAATTCGGCCGTACGACGCCGCACGGCGCGCTCGAGCTCCTCGTTCTGGCTGGCCAGCTGCTCGGTCAATACGGCACGCCGCCTCGCCTGGCGCGCCAGCAGCGTGGCCGCAGTGACCAGCAGGCCGACGTTCAGCAGCACGACACCGCCCATGAGCGCGAGCGCAAACATCCGCAGGCGCTCGGCGCGGCCTATCTCGGCACTGACGGCGCTCTGCTGGGCGTCGCGCAGCTTGGCCGCCTCATTGCGGATCTGCAACATGGTGCTGCTTCCCAGATCGGTGCGCACCAGCGCGAGCGCTTGCGCCGGTCCCTGCGAGTTGTAGAGCGCAAGGGAGGCGTCGAGCTCCGAGAGCTTGGCGCCAACGAGCAGGCGGATATGTCTCATCGCATCGCGCTGCACGGGGTTGGCGAGCAGCTGACCATTGTCGCGGAACAGGTCGCTGAGCTGATCGAGCAAGGGCTCGATGCGCTCGCGCGCGCTGTGATAGGGCTGCAGATACTGCGGGTCACCCGTCAGCAGATAGCCGCGCTGCCCGGACTCTGCCTGCGTGACCTGTTCGAGCAATTGCGCGAGCACGATCTGCTGCTTCTGCGATAGGCCGACACGTTGATTGATCTGCTTCTGGCCGTTCTGCGCAATCTCGGCGATCACGACCAGTGCTGCCAGCAGCGCGAAGGCGATCGCGAGCGGCACTGTTCGGTACAGACTGGTCTTCTGGCTGCGATCCATGACGCTTCCGTTGTGAGGCTGATCCTACAGCGTTTGCGGCACGTAGCGGCTAATATAGCCCAACACCCAGTGCGATGCTTGGCAGCGCCGGGCCTGCGGGGCCACGGTGCGTTGAGAGCGCGCATTGGCACACACAAACCCAACGAGGAGACATCAATCATGAACCCGAGTGCGAACAACTCAGCCGACGCTCTCAGGCATGCGAGCGAAGAGGCGGCGAGCGACCTCAAACGCCGCGGCGGCAAAGTACGCGACTACGCTCAGGAGGAGCTGCGCGCGTTCGTGCACGACGTAGAGGAACTGGTCGAGCGTGTGCGCAATGTCGCCGATGACGACGTGGCACGTGCACGCAGCCGCGTGGTCAACGCGCTCGGCGATGTGCAGCGTCTGACCGGGGACACTGTGGACTCCTTGCGCGAGCGTGCTCGCGCTGCCGCGGGACAGGCCAACGACTACGTGCGTGAGCGTCCCTGGACCGCGATCGGTCTGGCCGCCGCGATCGGGTTGATTGTCGGGGTGGGCGTGAGCGCGGTATCCAGCCGGCGCTAGCTCGAGCGCGCGTCCCTGCGCTGGTGCGTCACGGTACCGGAATGCGCCGTTGCGGTTCAAAGGCTGCGGCGGCGCGTCCTTCCCGGAGCTCGACCGGACGTAACATATGTCATGTAAGTCATTAAATTAAAAAATAAAACTGCGATACACGAGAACGTTGGCATATCGGTTGCATTCAGCACTGCAAGGCGATTTCGTCTGCAGGTGCGGCCTGATAGGCCCAACGGCAACGCTGTCGGCAGTAGCGCTCATCACAACACCCCCCGCGGTGAGCGCCGAATGCCGGCAGCGTTTTTTTTTGCCCTGCGCGCTCGTCGCGCCGGCATGCAGTGCGGATTGGGCCTGCGCCGCGAGGTGCTAGAGTCGCCCCGACTGGACTGCTGAGTAGGGCAATTGCTGCAGAATCGGGCGGCCTCGGGCACGCGCTTCATCGACGTCGAGCTGCGTCGGGTATTTCTCAGTCTCGATGGACGAGTGGTACTGCGCAACGTCGACTGGCGCATCCGGCCCGGACAGCGCTGGCTGCTCAGTGGCCCGAACGGCGCGGGCAAGACGCAGCTGCTCAAGCTACTGGCCGGTGACGTCTGGCCCACACCCGGATACGGCGGCAAGCGATGCTATCGCTACCGCGGCGAGAGCTTCGAGGAGCCCTACGGCGTCAAGGAGGAAATTGCCTACCTGGGTGCGGAGCGGCAGGATCGCTACGAGCACTATGAGTGGAATTATCGGGTTGAGCAGATCGTCGCGACCGGATTGCATCGCACCGACATTCCGCTCGCGCCGCTCAGTGCACCCGATCGGGCACGCATCGCGCGACTGCTCTCGCAATTGCGTATCACATCGCTGGCGCGGCGCCGTTTCCTGACCCTCTCGTACGGCGAGCGACGGCTGGTATTGCTGGCGCGGGCGCTGGCCTGGCGACCCAAATTGCTGCTGCTCGATGAGCTCTTCAGCGGCCTTGATCTACCCAACCGCGAGCGCGCTGCCTACTGCCTGCAGCGACTCGGCACTTCAGCCTTACCGTGGGTGCTCTCGACTCATCTGGCCGCGGACGTGCCCGCTGTGGCAACGCATTGGTGCCAGCTCGAGGCCGGCCGCATCAAGGCTCAGCTGCCTCTGAGCGGGCGCTCGGCGCGAGCGCGAGAGCGTAGCGTGGGCATTGCACCGCGCGCGGCCGTGTTGCCGGCCCGCACCGGCGCGCCGGTCCGCACCCGCGCGCGCACGCATCAATCGGCGCACGCCGAGGGCAGCGTATTGCTCAGATTGCGGCGGGCCAATGTCTGGCGCGAAGGCGCGCTGGTACTGCGCGATATCTCGCTCGAGATTCGCCGCGCCGATTGCTGGCTGGTGCACGGGGCGAACGCCAGCGGCAAATCCAGTCTGATCCAGACGCTCTACGGGGATCTCGGGGTGGCACGCGGTGGCTCGCTCGTGCGCGCCGGCATCGAGCCGGGTGTGCCGCTGCAGCTGTTCCAGCGCCGCATCGGGCTGATCGCGCCCGAGCTGCAGGCGATCTATCCGCGCGATCTACGGGTCGAGGAGCTCGTCGCCTCGGGGCTCAGCGCGAGCATCGGGCTCAACGCACCAGCGCCTTCGAGTGCATTGCGCAGCGCACGCCGCGCGCTGCACCGCGTCGGGGCACTCAGTCTGGCTACCCGTACGGTGCGCAGCCTGTCGTACGGGCAGTTGCGCGGCGTTTTGTTCGCGCGCGCCTTTGTGCACTCGCCGGATATTCTGCTGCTCGATGAGCCCTACGCCGGCCTGGATGCGCGCACGTACGCGGCGCTGCGCCGCCTGGTGGAACGGGCCATGAGCCGCGGCGTCACCACGGTCATGACGACGCATCGAGTGCGCGACTGGCCGATGCCCGCCACGCATGAGCTCGAGCTGCGCCGTGGCCGCGCGCTCTATTGCGGCCCGATGCGATCGAGCCCATGAGCCGGCGCGCAGCCCTCGCATTCGCGCTCGGCGCCGTCGTGCTGGCCGCGCTCGGCCTGTACGCGCTGCGCGCATGGCACGGGGCGGCCGGCGCGCGCGTGCTGGTCAATGGCGGGGACGGCGGTGGCCTGGCGCGCGCGACGCCCGAGTCGGCGCGGCTCGATGCGGCCGCGCTGGAGCGAGCGCTGCATGATCCTGCGGCCGACGCTTTGCGCGCGCTGGTGGTGATGCGCGACGATCATGTCGTCTTTGAGCATTACGGCAGCGGCCTGACGGCTGATAGCATCATCGACAGCGGCCCGCTGGCGCAGGTGCTCGTCGCGCTGCTGGCCGCTCAGGCCTTGCAGGAGGGACTGCTGAGTGCGCAAGTGCTGAATGGATTTGATCCGAATCGGTTGCGCGCGGGGATCGAAGCGGGCGCTCATGAGCGCTATGAGAGCTATCTGTCGCGAAAAATCTGGCGCCGGCTCAACGCTGCGCCGGCCTGGATCGCGCTGCCGGCGCCAGATGCGGCGACACCGGCGGATTGCTGCTTTCATGCGCGAGTGCTCGATTGGATGCGCGTCGCGACGCTGTTGCTGGATGATGGGCGCTTCGAGGGCACGCAGGTCGTGCCGCGCGGCTGGGTGCAGCGCATGCTGCGTCCGACGTCCATTGATGGCGAGCACGGATTCGGCGTCGAGCTCGCCCCCGCGGCGCAGGCCGGCGAGCCATTCGCCGCCGGCGGGGTTTTCTGGCTGCGCGGCGCGGCGCGTTGGCGCATCTGGATCGTGCCGCCGCTGCGCCTCGTGATCCTGTTCGGCGCCGATACTCCTGCAGCGTCCGATGCGCGCAGCCCCTGGGACGAGGCGCGCCTGCCCAATCTCATCATCCGCGCGGCTGCCGATCGACCCTCGCCGCAGAATGATGCCTCGCTGCTGCAGCGCCTGGTACCGGGTCATTAGGGTGGCTTCGCGCGCTCTGACACCGTTACGCGCTCTGTGCATCGTCTGCGTCATCGATGTGCTGGGCTTCGGTATCCTGATTCCGCTCGTGCCCTATATGGGCACGCGTCTGGGCGCCTCGCCGGCGATCATCACGCCGATTCTGGGCAGCTACTCGCTGTGTCAACTGCTGGCCGCACCGCTATGGGGTGCGCTGAGCGATCGCTACGGGCGCCGCCCGATCCTGATCAGCAGCATGCTCGGGGCCAGCGGCTCGTATGTGCTGCTGGCACTGAGTCACTCGGTGCCGCTGTTGCTGCTCTCGCGCATGCTGGCCGGATTCATGGCCGGCAACATCACCGCCGCCATGGCCTACGCCACCGACATCAGTTCGAGCTCGCAGCGTGCGCGCAGCCTGGGGGCGGTCGGGGCTGCCATTGGGGTTGGCTTCATGCTCGGGCCGGCCATTGGCGGAGCGTTGGCCGGCGAGCATGCGAGCGGCGCGGATTTCCTGCGCCCGGCGCTGCTGTCGGCCGCGCTGAGTATCCTGGCCGCGCTGCTGGTGCTGTGGATGTTGCCCGAGAGCCGCGCTCACGAGCCGCGTGAGGCCGCGGCGCGGCCGCGGCGCGCCTCGCGCTACGCGCTGCTGCACGAGCGGCCGGTATTGCGCTGGCTGATGCTCGCCACGCTGCTGGTGACCTTCTCGCAGTCAACGCTGGACTCGATCCTTGCGCTCTGGGCCATGGATCGCTACGGGGCGGGACCGCGCACGGTGGGGCTGGCGATTCTGGCGCTCGCGATCATCGCCGTCGGCATGCAGACGGCGGGCGTGCGCCGGCTCGTGCCACGATGGGGAGAATTGCGGCTCGCTGGCTTCGGCATCGCCTGCTGGGTCGTGGGCATGACTGCGGTGGCGCTCTCGCGCAGCCTGTTTTGCGTGCTGCCTGGACTTGCGCTGTGCGCAGCAGGCTCGGGCGCTTTCACGCCCAGCGGCTCAGCGCTGGCCTCTCACCAGGCGCAGGCGCACAATCGCGGCGCAGTGCTGGGCACCTACCAGGTCGGCACCTCGCTCGCGCGCGTCATCGCACCGTTTGTTTCGGGTCCGGTATTTCAGCGCTTCGGACCCGGCGCACCGTTCCTGCTCGGCGCGGTGGTCACGTTGCAGGCGACCTGGTGCATGCTCGCGATCCGGCCCACCGTGCACTCGGCGGATTCCCAGGCATGAATACAGGCATCTACAGGCTCGGCGAGCGGCGGCTGCAGACCGCGGGCGATGACTTTTACATCGCCCCGGGGGCACAGGTGATCGGCTCGGTGATCCTGCACGCCGGCGCGAGCCTCTGGTTCAACTGTGTATTGCGCGCCGATGATGAGCGCATCGAGGTCGGCAGCGGCAGCAACGTGCAGGACGGCAGCGTGATCCATGCCGATGCGGGCTCACCGACGCTGATCGGGCGCGAAGTCACGGTCGGTCATATGGTGCTGCTGCACAGCTGCGTGATCGAAGAGGAAACTCTGATCGGCAACGGCGCCATAATCCTGGATCGCGCGCGTATCGGCCGGCACTGCATTATTGCGGCCGGAGCGCTCGTGCCGCCGGACCTGCAGGTGCCCGACGGCTCGGTGCTCATGGGCACACCGGCGAAGGTGGTACGCGCTGTGACAGCGGCGGACCTGGCGCTGATCAGCCAGGCCGCGGCGCATTACCGCTCGCGCATGCAGCGCTACCGGCGCGAATTGCAGGCACAGGGTTGAGCCGGCATCGCGCGTCCTAGACATCATGGCCCGCCATGCAGAGGCGGGCGATAAGGGTTGAGAAGAGCATAAGGTCTGCCTCCCGCAGTACCGTGGGTTGCGCGCTTTCACGCGCCGAGCCACATGTAGAGCGCTGCAAGAGCG
>JBEKUL010000113.1:0-9819 GCA_049515055.1 Steroidobacteraceae bacterium
CGCAGATCCCCGCCGAGCGATTGCGCGTTGGTGTTCAGATCCAGTGAGATCTGCGGATTCCACTCGCCGTTGGCGCGTGGACCCTGCGGTGCCTCGAACGAGCAATCCTTCAGATAAACACCCTGCAACACGAGTGTGCTGGTGGCAGTGCCGGTGTCGTTTGGGGCGCTCGTCGATATGTTGGGCATGTTGGGGCTAACCTTGGGCGCTAACTTCGCCCGAAAATCAATGTCCTTGCAACAGCGCATCCAGGTCGCCGGCGGCTTCCAGCGCGTAGAGGTCGTCAGAACCGCCGACATGACGCTCACCGATGAAGATCTGCGGCACCGTGCGCCGGCCCGCGCGCCGGATCATCTCGGTGCCCTTTTCTGGCTGCTCATCGATATCGATCTGCACGAAGGGCGCGCCCTTGCGCGTCAACAGATTGCGGGCGCTCTCGCAATACGGGCACCAGGCCCGGACGTACACGACGATGGCTGGGGCAGGCATATCGTGCGATCAGGTGCGCGTCAGGGGCAGATTCTCAGCGCGCCAGGCGGCCATGCCTCCCCGCAGGTTGAAGACCTTGGTGTAACCCTGCTGCGTCAGGGTGCGTACTGCCTGCGCCGCGGTGCTGCCGCGATCGCAATAGATGATCAAGGCTCGCTCTTTGTACTTCCTGAGCGCCTCGGCGGCGCCGGAGATCTGCGCGGCATCGAAATGGCGCGCACCGGCGATGTGCCCCGCCGCGAAGGCCTCCTCGGCGCGAAGATCGAGCACTGTGGCCCCCTGATTCATCAGCCGGATCGCTTCCTGGGGACTCAAGGCGCCGAGGCTCTGGGCACGCAACCACAACTCATAGCCGAGCGCCGCGCTGACGGCAACCAGAGCGCTGGCCGCGAGCAGCGAGTGCTTGCTGAAATATTCGAGCAGTCGATCCATTGAGCTTAATTTCTGCGCTGCCTGGTAGGAGACACATTGCCGATCTGGCGATGAGCCTGTCATTATAACTGCTCAGCACCTGCGCTTGCCCCACACTTGGCACAGCAGCTCACGACTGGCCGCCTGGCCGTAACACCTGCGCCGCGCGACCTGCATCGGCCGCGAGCTCGCACCGGCGCAATGGCGATTGCGCTGGGCTTCGCCGCGTGCGCGGCCTGCGCCGCCACGCCACCAAGCGCGCAAACCGAATTGCGCTCGCTGCGCGAGCGCATCCAGACGATCACGCAGCAGGTCAGCCGCGACGCCCTGGAGCGCGACCGGGTATCCGCCAATCTGCGTGCGGCGGAGCTCTCGCTGAGTCAGGCGCGTGCCGAGATGGCGCGCATCGGCCGTGAATATGCCGAGCGCACCGAGCGGCGCAACGCCTTGTGGCTGGACAGGACGCAGCAGCAGCGCGCACTCGACGAGGAGCGTACGGCGCTGGCCGGTCAATTGCGGGCCGCGTACCTGATCGGCCGCGAGCAGCCGCTGCGCTTATTGCTCGAGGCGCGCGATCCGCTGCGCAGTGAGCGCATCTTTGCCTACTACGGCTATCTCGGGCGCGCGCGCGCCGAGCAGATTGCGCAGATTACGCAGCATCTGCAGCGACTCGATGCGCTCGACGCCGAACTCGAGCAACAGCAGTTGCAGCTCACGCAGCTGAAGGCTGCGCAGCAGGGCCAGCTGCAGCAACTCGAGCGCGCGCGCGCCGAGCGCCATCGGGTCCTTGCGAGCCTCGACTCGAGCGCCAGGACCCATGAGCAGAGCCTGGCACGGCTCAAAACGCAGCAGGCCGATCTCGAGCGCTTGCTGGATGATCTGAATCACTCGCTCAAGGAAGTGCCCCTGCCCGATTCAGGCAGCGCCTTCGGCCGACTGCGCGGGCAGCTGCGCTGGCCGGTCGCCGGGCATATCAGGGCGCAATTCGGCGATGCGCGCGCCAGCGGTGTGAAATGGGAGGGCCTGGTGGTTGCGACCGAGCGCGGCGAGCCGGTCAGGGCCGTCTCGGCCGGACGCATCGTTTACGCGGATTGGCTGCCCGGACTTGGGCTGCTGGCCATCGTCGATCACGGCGAGGGCTACCTGAGTCTTTATGGACATAATGAGCAGCTCTACAAGGCGGTCGGTGAGCCGGTTGCGGCCGGCGATGTGATCGCCGCGGCCGGGGATACCGGCGGGCGCCCCGAACCGGAGCTGTATTTCGAGATCCGCCGCGCGGGCCGTCCAGTCGATCCGCGCCCCTGGTTCAGGGATCGCCAACCCGATTCGCGCGACTGAAACGCGCGGTCTGGGGCTTTTTCTTCAGTTCGGGCGGCTCGCAGAGCAAGCTTCGTGCCACGGTTGCGGACGCCCGCACCGATCCTCTGCGCGAATAGCGAAATGCGTCAAGGCATTACGAGCGGCGGTACGCGATTCTGCTCGCAAGGCATGTCAGCAAGTATGAGCAATCCAGCATCGGAGCGTGCTCCAGCGACCGACTGGTCGACTTTGGAGCCGTATGCGCAGCTGCTGCGTGCATTGCTGCCACGCATGAGCGCATTGAGCGTATTCGATCCACGCGGGCAGCTGCACTGGTCGACCGCTATTTCGATAGCCCCGGAGGTCGGGGCCGCAATCGCGGAGGCGATCAGGGACCCGGCGCGCGATACGAGTGCGCAAGGCGTACAGCGCATAGTCGCTTCCGAGCCGCTTTATCTGTTCTGGCTGCAGCCCGACAAGCCGGCCGAGGACGCTCGCCCCTTCGTGGTCGTGGCGATCAGCTTCCGGCACAGCGGCGAGGCCGAACAGCGCACTTTCTCGTTCGTGCACAGCCTGATCAAGCCGGCGCTCGAATGCCTGCGCCGCGAGCTGCTCGCCCGCAATGAGATCGTGACCCTGCACAGCTCGCTGGCCGAGCAGGACAATGATCTGGAGCTGCTGTTATCGGTCTCCGGGGGCAGTCCGGAGTCCAAGCCCGAGAGCAGCAGCGACCTCAAGACCATCGTCGCCAGTGCAACCTTGCATCTGAAGGTCGGCCTGGCCGCGTTGATCATTCCCGAGCGCGGCATCGCGATCCTGCAGGCCTCCGAGGAGGCTCCAATGGACCCGTCGCTGCTCGCGAAGGGTCACCGGCACCTGCTCTCGATGGTGCAGGTGCGCAACGGGCCAACGATCGTGAACCGCATGGTGCTGCAGGTCGCGGGCAAGGAGGTCGTCTACCGCGTGCTGGCCTCCCCGATCAGGGGTGCCACGCATCGTTGCGTCGGCGTATTGGCGTTGTTTCGAGCCGAGTCGGCACCCGAGTTCACGCCGCATCACGCGCGGCTGACCGAGCTGCTCGCCACGCGCGTCGCCTCGGTGATCGCGCACAGCTACGATGCGCTGACCGGCCTGCTGACGCGCCCGGCTTTCGAGCAGCGCATGCGCCGCGCGCTGGAGCAATCCCGCCCCCCTGCTCCGAGCCTCGAGCCCAGTGCCGCGGCCAATAGCTGGAGCGCACTGTTCATCGACATCAACCGGCTGCACGTGATCAACGAGAACTACGGCATGCCGATGGGCGATCGTGTGATCACGCAACTGGGTGAGCTGATTCGAAGCCGCATGCCGCCCGGCGCCTTCGGCTCGAGGATCTCCGGTGACCGGTTCGCGATCCTGTTGCCGGCGACGTTGAGCGACGCCGGGGAATTCGCCGAGGCGTTGCGCAGCGGCGCCGAGGAGATCGGACCGTTGTTGGCGGATGGGAAGATGCAGGTCTCGATCAGCGTAGGCGTAGCGGAGGTCGATGCGCGCTCGAAGGAATTCGTGCACGCCTTCGCCGCCGCGGAGACCGCCTGCAAGGCCGCCAACGATCGCGGCCGCAACCGGGTCGAGGTCTACCAGGAAGCCGATGAGAGCATCGTGCGCCGCTTCACCGATATCAATCTGATCACCAGTCTGCGCGCGGCGATCAGCGAGAACAGGCTCAGGCTCAATGCGCAGTTGATTGCCCCGCTGGGCGGTCACGGCGGCGCGCCGCATTTCGAGATCCTGCTGCGCATGATCGGTGACAACGGCGAGATCGTCGGCCCGGATCATTTCATGTCTGCCGCGCATCGCTATCAGCTCATGCCGACGCTGGATCGTTGGGTGATCTCGCACGCCATCGGCATGCTCAAGCCGTACGCGCAGTACCTGCAGAACAGTCCCGTCGTGTTCTCGATGAATTTCTCCGGCCAATCGCTGCAGGACGCCGAGTTCACCGAGTACGTCGCGCAATTGGTCGAGAGCAGTGGCCTGTGCGCCTCCGCCTTGTGCTTCGAGCTGACCGAGAGTGCCGCGATCGGCAACCTCTCGCGCGCCGAAGTGCTGATGCGACGTCTGCGCAAGCTCGGCTGCAATATTGCCCTGGACGACTTTGGCACCGGGCTGAGCTCGCTGGCGTATCTGCGCACCTTGCCCATTGGCATGCTCAAGATCGATGGCAGCTTCGTGCGCGACGTGCTCAAGGACTCGCGCGCCGAGTCCATGGTCTCGGTGATCGCCCAATTGGCGCGCGCGATGTCGCTCACGACCGTGGCCGAGTACGTCGAGAGCGATGAAATTCGCACCCGCATCGAAGCCCTCGGGGTTGACTATGGCCAGGGCTTCGCGATCGCGCAGCCCGTGCCGCTGGAAGATGTGCTCGCGGAGTTGCCGCTGTACCTGGCGGCCGCCAATCCGCAGGGTGTGTGGCCCAACGAGCCGACGTTAGCCAAAGCGAGCGGCGCCTGACCGCAAAGCAACATGAATGCCGATGTCAAAAACGATTTTGGCGGGGCGGCGGCGGCCCTGTAGTATTCGTCCTATGTCGGTTCGCGCGCGCCTGACCTTTACACTGCTGCTGGGTATATTGCTGGGCTTCTCGCTCTCGGTAGCCGATCGCGTGCTCGCCGATCGCGACCCCGGCGCAGCGGCCCCAAGCGCCCACGCATCGGGGCACGGCGCCGTGCCTTGGAACGACGCACGGTTGCTGGCCGAAGTGATGCAGCGCGTGCGCGACAACTACGTCGATCCAGTCGACGATCACACCCTCATGCAGAACGCGATCCGCGGCATGGTCGAGGCGCTGGATGATCATTCGACTTTTCTAAGTCCGGAAGAATTCCAGGACATGCGGGTCAGTACCAGCGGTGAGTACGCCGGCATCGGCATCGAGGTCGCGCCTGGCAAGGACGGGGTCAGCGTCGTGCGGCGCATGCCGAACTCGCCGGCCGAGCGCGCCGGCATCCACACCGGGGACGTCATCGTGCGCATCGATGACATTGCGGTGGATCCGGCAGACCTAGACGGCGCCATAGCGCGCATGCGCGGTCCCCAGGGCAGTGCCATCCGGCTCGCAGTGCGCCGCGCCGGTACCGACGAGCTGCTGGAATTCAAGGTCGAGCGCGCGCAGGTGCAACTGCAGAGCGTGGTCGCTGAAATGCTGACGCCCGAGTATGGCTATGTACGCATCTCGAGCTTCACCGATAGCACGGCAAAAGAACTGGAGCGCGCGATTGAGACGCTCAAGCGCAGCGCAGGCGCCGCGCCGCGCGGCTATGTGATCGACCTGCGCAACAATCCGGGTGGCGTACTCGACGCGGCCGTGCAGATTGCCGACGATTTCCTTGATCACGGCACGATCGTAAGCGCCGAAGGGCGCACCGATGAGGCGAGATTCCGCATGGAAGCCACGCCCGGGGACATCACCAAGGGGGCCAAGCTCGTGTTGCTGGTCAACGGCGGTTCAGCCTCCGCCTCGGAGATTCTCGCCGCTGCGCTGCATGACAATCGGCGCGCGACCTTGATCGGCCGACGCACCTATGGCAAGGGCTCGGTGCAGACCATCATGCCGCTGGCGGACGGCCAGGCGCTGAAGCTCACGACCTCTCGCTATTTCACGCCTTCCGGTAAATCAATCAACCGCATCGGCATCGTGCCCGACACGCTGCTCGATGGGCCGGAGCAGCCGCCGGCCGACATGGATACGGCGGACGAGTCGGCGCCGGGACTGCCCGCCGCACCGACGCTGGCCACGCGTGATCCGCAGGTCTCGCTGGCATTGCTGGCGCTTTCCGGCCACTCCAGCCAGGTTGCGCGCGGCGCGAGCGGCTCGCGCGTGCAGCCGCTCCAATCGCTGGCGCAGTGATCGTTGATCTGTTCCTGCATCTCGACCGCCATCTGGTCGATATGCTCACGCGCTTTCACGAGTGGATCTACGCGATCCTGTTCGTGATCATCTTCGCTGAAACCGGCCTCGTGGTGGTGCCCTTCCTGCCGGGGGATTCGCTGCTGTTCGGCGTTGGTGCGCTCGCGGCGGCCGATCGCAGCGGCACGCTGAACCTGGGCTGGGTTTTTCTGCTGCTCGCAAGCGCAGCGATCGCCGGCAATACGCTCAACTATGCTGTCGGACGCCAGCTCGGCCAGCGCGCCTTCAGCGGGCGCTACCGCTTCTTCAAGCTCTCGTACCTGCAGCGCACCGAGGCGTATTTTCGCCGTCACGGCGGCCTGGCGGTGCTGCTGTCGCGCTTCATGCCGATCGTGCGCACTTTCACGCCCTTCGTTGCGGGCATTGCGCGCATGCGCTACGCACGCTTTCAGGCCTTCAACCTCGCCGGCGGGGCCTCCTGGGTCGCTCTGTTCCTGTTCGGCGGCTATGCTTTCGGTAATCTGCCCTGGGTCCAGATGCATTTCAGCGCCGTCACATTGATCGTGATCGCGATATCCGTGCTGCCAATGATCGTCGCCGCGCTGCGCGATTGGCTTGCACCCGGGCGTTCCAGCACCTAAAGCCATGCCCGAAGGCACACGCGGCTACGCCCAGCGGGTCGACATACGTGCCGGTATCGACACCGTCTGGCAGGCCTTGATCGATCCAAAGATACTCAGTCAATGGTACGCGCCCGCGCTGCGCATTGACGCCCGGGAACGCGGCATCTATTCGGTGCGCCTGGATGCCAGGCACACGCTTGAGGCGCATATCGATGTGTTCGTGCCGCCGCGGCGACTGCGCCTGATTTACATGCCATTCGCAGGCGTGCCGGACGAGGGCGCGGTTGTGGTCGAGGATTTTCTGCTCGATCGTGACGAGAATGCCGCGCCTGAGGCGGGTAGCGCCGCCGTCACGGTCCTGCGGCTGCTCGGCTCAGGCATACCCGAGAGCAGCGCGTGGAATCCAATCTATCAGCGCATGCGCACCGGCTGGGCGCGCGCTTTATTGCGCTTGAAGATCCTGCTGGAGCGAGCGCCGGGCAGCGCGGGCGCGCCGGCGGGTGCACGAGGCCAGCTCAAACGGCCGGCCGGGAGCTGATCGCGACCCGATAGAGCCATGTGCCTAGCGCGGCGAACAGGGCGAGACCCACGAGGGTGGCGCCCGGCTCCGCCAGCCGCAGTGCTGCGGGCAGCGCCAGCACGTCAGCACGGCGCGAGGCGACGATCGGGATCGCGAGGATCACGCCGGTCAGGGATTCCCCGGCGATCATGCCGGCGGCAAACAGCATGCCGCGGCCCGCCAGGCTCTCGCTGCCGCCGCGGCCACGCGCCCGTGCGGCGAAATGAGCGAGCACGCCGCCGATGAAGATCGGTACCGAGATATCCATGGGCAGATAGGTTCCGACTGCGAGCGCCAGAACGGGCAAGCGAAAGCCACTGCCGCGCCCGCGCAGCCACTCGTCCACGATGATCGCGAGCACGCCCAGGGCGATACCGATGCCGATCATGCCCCAGGGCAGGCTGCCGCCGAACAGTGACTGCGCGACCGCAGCCATCATCGTGGCTTGCGGTGCCAGCAGCGGATGCGCATGAGTCGCGTCCGGTACGCCGATGCCGTAGGCGCGCGCCAGCAGGTTGAGCACAGGGGCGAGCACGGTCGCGGAAGTGATAGCGCCGATGCCAATCATGAGCTGCTGGCGCCATGGCGTGGCCCCGACGAGCTGCCCGCATTTGAGATCCTGCACGTTGTCGCCGGCGATCGATAGTGCGCAGCACACGGCCGCACCGATCATGACCGCACCGATCGGGCCGACGCGCGCATCCCCATGCGTGAGCAGCAGCAGCATCGACGCGGCGGCCAGTATGGTCGCGATGATCATGCCCGAGACCGGATCATTCGAGCTGCCGACCAGTCCGGCCATGTAGCCCGATACCGAGCAGAACAGGAACGCCAGCGCAATCATCGCGAGCGTCATCGGAATGCTGATCAGCAGGCTTCCGACCACCGAGTTATACATGAGCGTCAGCGGCACCGAGGCCGCGACGACCCCGAGCAGCGCATAGTGCATCGGAATGTCGCGCTCGGTCTCCGCAACGCGCTCGCTCAACACGCCGCGTGCCGCGCGCGTGGCCGCAAGGCCGGCCCGCACGCCGGCCAGCAGTGAGCCGCGCAGCGCGATCAGGGTCCAGATGCCGCCCACCAGCATGCCGCCGACGCCCAGAAAGCGGATCTGCTGCGACCAGATCGCACCCGCCGCATCAGCCGCAGACAGCCCTGCGATGCGTGCCGCAAGTGCAACGTTGTGGTCGAGAAAGTAGCTGCTGTAGAGCGGAATGGCGATGTTCCAGGAGATCACGCCGCCGATGAACATGACGATGCCGACGTTGGCGCCGCAGATGTAGCCCACACCCAGCAGCGCCGGGGACAGATTGGTGCTTGCAAAGGCGATGCCGCGGCCGACATACACGCCGACAGTGGCGGCGTCTGGAATCAAGCGCAAGCCGTTGGCGGCCGCGAGTTTGAGCGCCGCGCCGGCTGCGGCGGCGAGCGACAGCAATTTCGCGCCATGCTTCGGGTCGGCGCCGGCCCACAAAACCTCGGCCGCCGCGGTGCCTTCGGGAAACGCCAGTTTCTGCTCGACGATCAACGCCCGGCGCAAGGGCACCGAAAACAACACGCCGAGCACGCCGCCGAGCGCAGCGAACGCAAATACCCAGCCGTAACGATAACTATCCCAGGCGCCGAGCATCACGAGCGCCGGGGTCGTGAAGAGCACGCCGCTGGCCACCGAGGAGCCCGCTGAACCCCCGGTCTGCACGATATTGTTCTCGAGTATCCCGCCACCGCCGAGCAGTTTGAGCACGGCCATCGACACCACCGCGGACGGTATTGCCGAGGCGACGGTCATGCCCGCGAACAGGCCGAGATAGGTGTTCGCCGCCGCCATGAGCGCCGCGAGCACGATCGCCAGCAGTATCGCGCGCAGCGTCAATTGCGCTGCGCCGGCCGCGCCTGCAGTGCGGCGCGCGGGCCCGGAGGCGCTGGCATTCATAGCTGTGTTTGCTCCCACGCTCGACTCCCTTCAATACACCGGCGCGGCCAAGCGCTACTTTACCCCGCCAGCCCAGCGCCGCAGCAGCGGCGCGCAGACGGCCAGGCCTGCCGCGCACAGCGCAGCGAACCAGAATAGGCGCATGAACTGTGCCGACATCGCGGACGGCGCAGCCGCACCGATGTTGCCTGCGATCCCGCCGGCGATCAGATCGCCGAGCGAAATGCTCACGAACCAGACGCCCAGACTCTGGCCCACGAAGCGCCGCGGCACGAGCTTGCTCACGGCGCTCATGCCCACCGGACTTAAGCAAAGCTCGCCCCAGGTGTGCAGCAGATAAGTGACGGTGAGCCAACCCATGCCGGCCAGTCGTCCTGATACGACCTCGCGCGCCGCCGCCGCCATGACCAGGAAACCCAGCCCCATGCCCAGCAGTCCGAGGATGAATTTGAGCGGCGTAGAGGGGTCCAGGTTGCGCCGCCCAAGCCACAACCACAGCGCGGAGAACAACGGCCCGAAAGCCACAATGAAGATCGGCTCGAGTGCCTGGAACCAACTGCTCGGCACGGCGAGGCCGAGCAGTGCGCGTGCGGTATGGCGCTCGGCGAACAGATTCAGT
>JBEKUL010000114.1:0-9731 GCA_049515055.1 Steroidobacteraceae bacterium
CGGCGGGTGCTGATACCGTCGATGTTGGCCTTCTCCGTGCTGTCTGGCCTGAGCGGCTACGCGAGTGGGCTCGGAAGCATGCTGGTGATTCGAGCCATCATGGGCGTGAGCGAGGGCTCGTTCTGCCCGACCAGTTTTGCCACAGTCAATGATGCGTCCAAGCCCTCGCGTCGCGGCTTGAACCTTGGGTTGCAGCAGAGCACCTTTCCCTTGTTCGGTCTGGCACTCGGTCCGATCGTCGCCACGCAATTGCTGCAGATCATGAGCTGGCGCTGGATTTTTGTGCTGGTCGCGATACCCGGATTGATTCTGGCAGGTCTGCTGGCGCGAACCATACGTGAACCGATGCATCTTGCTGCCGATGCGGCGACGCCGCTGCCGCGAGCTCGGGCCGTAGATATGTTCAGGCAGCGCAACGTGCCGCTGGCGATGCTGGGGCTGCTGTGCGCCATGAGCGGCATCTTCACGCTCAGTGCCATGGTACCGAGCTATCTGGTGGACTATCTCAAGCTCAGCACGGCGCACATGGGATTCGTGACCTCTGCGATCGGCTTTGGCGGCTTTCTCGGCCAGATGGTATTGCCGGGACTATCGGATCTGCTCGGCCGCAAGACCGTCTCGGTGCTGGGTTTTCTGATCGGGGCCATCTTCGTCTACGCCTTCGCCCATGGCGGGGACTCGCCAGGGGTGTTGTTTGTGCTGCTGTTCGTGGCGTGCTTTTTCTGCTTTGGACTGCTTGGCCTGATCACCGGGCCGATTGCCGCGGAAGCGGCGCCCACGGGCTTGATCTCCTCGACCACTGGAATCATCGTCGGCTCAGGGGAGATCTTCGGTGGCGGCGTCGCGCCAGTGATCGCGGGCACCATCGCCCAGCACTACGGCATCCAGCACACCTTGACGATGGCGCTGATTGGTTTGTCGCTGGGCGTCGTCGTCAGCCTGCTCCTCCAGGAGACGGCACCGCGCCGCGTAGCGGTACGCAGCGCCGTGACGCCACGCAACGCGGCCTAGGCCTCAAGACCATGTCTCAGCGGCCCTGCAGTGCGCGCGGAATTTTTGCGATTGGTAACGCCATTGGTACTATTGATTCAAATCACGTCGGGCGGCGGGTCGGCGCCGACGCAGTCAAACATAATCTGGTCCGCATTACACGGAGAGAGTCATGAATAGGTTCCGAGGGATTTGCTTGAGCTTGCTGCTGGCGGGTGCGGCGAGTGCGCCGGTGCAGGCGCATCACTCCTTCCCAGCCACATACCTTGTTGATCAGCAGGTGACGATCAATGGCACGGTGGTGCAGTTCCTGTTCCGCAATCCGCACTCTTTTATTCACGTCATGGCACCAGACAAGGACGGCACTATCCAACGCTGGGCGGTCGAATGGGGTGCCGGCGGTGCGCTGGGCGGCGACAACATCTCCGGAGAGACGCTCAAGCCGGGTGACAAAGTCATCGTGACCGGCAATCCGAGTCGCAATCCAGCCGATCACCGCATCCGGCTGCACTCGATCGTGCGTCCGAGCGATGGTTGGAAGTGGAGCGGAACGTTCGGCTGAACGCGTCGAAATGGTGGATCAACTTCTTCACGCGCTGCAGCACAGCGCCTTTGCAGATTGGGTCCAGGCCAGCGCCTACCCGGCGGTCATCACGGCGCACTCCATCGGTCTGGCGATTCTCGTGGGTCTGCTGGTGGTGATCGACTTGCGCGTGCTCGGCTTTGCGACCGGCCTGCCGCTCGCGGCGTTGCGCAAGCTCATGACGGTCGTGTGGCTCGGCTTCTGGACCAATGCGATCTCAGGGGTGATGCTGTTTTCGATCGACGCCAAGAAGGATTTCTACAGCCCGTTGTTTCGTATCAAGCTCTCGGCGATCGCATTGGGACTGATCCTCGGAACGATGATCAGTTCGAGCGTGCTGCAGGCAGACTCGCCCGTTGCGGGGACCTCATCGCGCGCCAAAGTGCTCGCGGTGTGCTCGCTGACCTGCTGGCTGTGCGCCATCGTCACCGGCCGGCTGCTGGCCTATTTTACCTACGGCGACATCGGCCTGGACTGACGCGCTGATGGAGATCAATGCGGCGCATCCGATATTGGAA
Source organism: Steroidobacteraceae bacterium (assembly GCA_049515055.1). Classification (GTDB taxonomy): domain Bacteria; phylum Pseudomonadota; class Gammaproteobacteria; order Steroidobacterales; family Steroidobacteraceae; genus FEN-1191. Next base: position 2,092 of record JBEKUL010000114.1, read on the forward strand.
TGGATCAAAGCCACCCCGATCGGGGACTTCGTGCGCAACAGCACCTGGGCGTTTCCCGCGTTGCAATCGTTGCATTTCATCGGCATGTCGCTGCTGATCGGCGTCGTGGGTGTCATCGATCTGCGCGTGCTCGGCGTCGCTCGGGGCCTGCCGATCCATCCGCTGCACCGTTTCTTGCCGCTGGCTTTCGCGGGATTCGGAATCAACCTGCTGACCGGAATCATGTTCTTTTGTCACGATCCGTACGTCTACGCCTTCAACCCCAGCTTCCGCATCAAGATGCTACTGATCCTGCTGGCCGGACTCAACGCCCTGTGGTTTCGACTGGGCGTGTTTCTGGATGTCGACAAATGGGGTCCGGGCATCGAAGCATCTCGGCTGGCCAAGATAATCTCGGCGCTGTCACTGCTGATCTGGATTGGAGTCATTACGGCCGGGCGCTTCATTGCCTTCACAAGCGCGCCCCACTAACACACGGTTTCGGCCGATTTGCGCATCCGATAATTGGCGGCGCGACAACTCACTCGTGCGCGGCACAGCCCGCGCGATGAAGGGGAGCGATCGATGTATCGATGGGTTTTGATTGCGCACAGTACCTGGCGCTGGGTCGTGGTACTTGGCGGCCTTGCTGCAGTAGGCAGCGCGCTGTACGGGCTGCGGCATGGAACGGCTTGGCAGCCTGCCGGGGCGCTTTGCGGTCGGCTGTTTGGCATCGCGGTGGACATACAGGTACTGCTCGGGGCGGCGCTGTATTTCGTGTTCAGTCCGCTGACGACCTCGGGGCTCAGTGCCGCGGGCCAAGGGTCGGCGAGCTCGGATCTGAGCTACTTCTCGAGCCGACATGGCGTGGTGATGGTGCTGGTACTGATTGCGGTACACCTGTCTGCAGTATTGATACGGCGTGGCCGCGACGACGCCTCGCGTCAGCGGCGCGCGGCAGTGTGCTACGGCCTGACATGGCTATTGCTATGCAGCGCCATTCCGTGGTGGCGTCCGTGGCTGCGCTTCTGAATCAGCCACTTCAGCCTGTGCCCATACCGCGCCGCGGGCAAGCAGTCTCAGCGCAACTGACCGAAATGCATCAACGATTGCCTGCACATCGGTCAGCGCGCTGAGGTTGCTCTTTACTTTGGCGAGTTCAGGTAGCGCTGCAGCTCGCGATTGCGCATGACGCGAAGGTTATGCAGAACGGACCCTGCACTCCCACGGTCTGGTCCGGCAGATACTCCAGCTCCCCAGTACCGGTGTCGACCTTGAACACGGTAATGGAATAGCCGTTCTGGCTGCCCACGTACATGTATTCGCCGCCGGGTGACAGCGTGAACTGGCGAGGCGTCTCACCGCGCATCCAGGTCCAATCTGGCTTCACACCGTCAAGATCAAAGCCATATTTCTTGACCGAGAACGTGGCGATGCTGTCGAAGGTGCGGTTCGAGCAATACACATAGTTGCCGTCTCGCGAGACCGCGATTTCTCCAGCAGTGTTGATCGCATTCGTGCTTCCCTGAAGCTCCGGGGCTCCCGTGAATTGTCCCTGAGCCTGGGCGTTCACATAGCCCTCCGGTAAAGTCGAGAACGAGTTCACGCGTACCAGGCTACCGGCGCTAGCCGACCAGAGGTATACGTCCAAGGTCGAGGACACCTCGTTAAGCGAGTACATGTAGCGGCCGTTCGGGTGGAAAGCGAAATGCCGCGGGCCGTAGCCGGCATCGGTCTGGGCAAACGGCTGGGGACCGGCAGAGAACTGTCCTGTGTTCGCTGAGCCGAACAGTCCATTGCCCAGAGTGTAGATATAGGTGCGATCCTGCCCTAGATTCTGGACGAAGTAGTACTTACCGGTTGGATCGGGCCTGATCATGTGCGCGTGGGCGCCCAGTTGCTGGGTCGCGGTAGGTCCCAGACTCCCCTGGTAATAGATTACGTCCGTGATCGCGTTGAGTGAGCCATCAGAGTTGAGGCTAATGCACGCGGTGTAGAACCCGGCCCATGATGCGGTCAGCAGGTATTTCTTGCTCGAGTCGAGAACGACATAGGACGGCCCTCCGAGGGTGCCCGTGGGGGGGTCGAGCGGATCTAATTTATTGGTCGGGGGTCCCGAAAGGAAATTGAGCAGGGTCAGCGAGCCATCAGCATTCATCTTGTAGGAGGTGACGCCGCCCACGCCAGGGCCCGACTCGTTCGAGACGTACAGCACGTTCAAGGCGTGGTTTATTTCGAAGAAAGTCGTGGAGTTCGGATTGGGCGTAAACGTGACGAAATCCAGCGCGCCGGTTGCCGAATCCCAACTATACGTGACGATCCCATTCAGGCCCGCGACCGAGCCGGTGCTAGCTACATACACGAAGCCCGATGAGCTGGCGCCGCCTTTGGCCAGGGCACGGTTCCATGCGGATTTGGCCATGAATGCGGTGGCGGCAGTACCCAGCAGGATGTCGCGGCGCGACAGCGTGGCTTTCAGATTGTGGATGATTTTCTTTTCATCGGTCATTTTAGTTTCCTTCCCTTGAATTGATTGTGTGTCTTATAGGCATCCCGAAGCACATGCGGGTGCAGTAACGGCAAACACTTCAACGCAGGCATCTCGCACTGAGTGCCGTTCATAGGTACGCGCTGATATTCCCCCCAGCACCCCCGTGCCGATGCAATTGTGCACCATTTTTTTTATGCTCGTCCACTCCATAAGTGTGTGACAGGCTGAACACCAACGTCCTGCCGGTGTCGATAAGTGGAACAGCGACGCGCTGGAGCATCTCCTCTGATGCCGTAAAACGCCCGATGGATCTTTCGTTGCATAGCGACTAGGCCAATGTGACAGTGCGCGTCACGAACCAGAACAATCCTTCACCGACCAGAAATGCGGCCGCGATATCGCCGAACAGGGGCCGCGGGATGGCTAATCGAATCCGCACCAGTAAGCTCGCTAGCAGCAGCGCGGTGAGAACAACGGTGACCTGACCGATTTCAACGCCGACATTGAATCCGAACAGCAGCTCGGCAATCCGATTGCGCGGCAGATCCATCTCCAGAAGATTGGAGGCGAAGCCGAATCCATGGATCAGACCAAACACCATCGTGACCAAGATGCGAACGCGGCCAGCGTCGCGCATCTGGCCGGTCATCATCAGATAGCAGGCCGCAAACATGCCGCCGCCCAGAAGCAGAAGCCCCGGCAGCGTAATGGCGCTGAACCCCAGCAGCTTGGCCGCTGCAAAGGCGATCAGCAAACCGCCTAGCCCCATAGCTACCGGCAGCGGTCGATGGGTGCTGTCGCCAATGTTCTCGGCTCCAATTAGCGCAATCGTGAGCGCAACCAGCGCGTCGATGTACTGTCCATTAGGCCGTAGGATGCCTGTTACGGCCAGACCCAGGGTCAGGCTGTGGCCGATCGTAAATCCGGTAACGACGAACAATAAATCGCGTATACGCTTTGAGATCAACACTAGACCGAGCATAAAGGACATGTGATCGATGCCAGTGAAGATGTGCATGATGCCCATCTCGATGAACTGCAGGAGGCCCGCATTCTGCAGCGTACTTTGCGAGCCGCTGCCGGACACATCGATGTCCTGGTGCTCCTTGGTCAGGAGTTGCTCGAACACGGTGCCATCGGCGGTCTGAATCCGCGCGAAGTTGGTGTGCGTCGAGGCCAGGTCGTAGAAGGCGGCTGAATGCAACTTTATGCCCGCCGTGCCGGAGCACTTGTAATTGAGCTCGAAGCGAGCGAAACCCGCGATCGAGGAAAGCGCTCGCGCTGCGTCGGTGCGCTGGCACGGCTGAGCGCCCGCTGACGCACCGATGCGATCGCTCAGATAGCGACCCAGTTGCTCATTGGAAGGCAAGTCTCTGCCTGAGACGGACAGGCGCTTCGCCTCACGCTCTGGCACCGTGAATTCCACATGCACGGCATCGGCGTTGATGCGCCAGGAGGAGAAGCTCTCGCTTAGCGTATGCGCAACCGCCGGTGCGGCAGCCCAGTAGGTCAGCAGCAGTGCCTGCAATGTCCGCACCGTGAGCCTCATGGCGGTGCTGCGTTTAGTTGGTAATCTGAGTAGTCGCTCGCGATCAGGATCTTGGCGCGGTGGCGCAGGAAGCGCATGGTTCCCGTCCTGATTTGCGCTTCGCGATAGGTCCTGTAATCGCCCCACACTTGATCGCGCGCATCGCTGTAACTTTCAGGCACGGGGGCGGTATTGTTGATCATCTGCAGGATATGCACGCCCTCAGCGCTGCGGATCGGGGTGGATACCGCGCCGGTCGCAAGCTTCCTGGCTGCCTCGTAAAGCTCGTCACCCAGATGGATTTGAATCGCGAAGTAGAAATTGTTTTCGCAGTTATTCTTGTTTGCCAGTCCATAACGCTGCACTACCTGTTGGAGCGTATTGCCTGAGCGCAGCGCCGCCACGGCCACACGCGCTCGCTCGATCAGCTGATCCGAATCGAGATTGCTATCGGCTACCAGCAAGTCACAAACGGTCATCTCTCCGGGGGTCTGATACTGGGCTTGGTGGCTATCGTAATAGCTCGTCAACTCCTGCTCGCTTGGCGCTCGGATGGCCACTTCCACGAGCATCTGCTGATCCACCACGGTCGACAAGGCGTTGCGTGTGTCCTGATCGGTCTCAGCAAAGTTCAATTCGAGACCGCGCTGCACTTTGAGCTCCTCATCGACCATTTCATCGAGCACGCGCAGCTGGTCCTTGCGGCTCGTATTTTCAAAAGGCAGGCCCGTTTCGCTCTCAACCTGTGCGATGAAGTCGCTGCGCAGGATAGGCTGCTGATTCACCAGTGCCACGTTCTCTGCGGGAACCTCACGCGTCTGTGTGCCTTGAGCCGATAGCAACTCGTAGCCCGCGGCGCCCAGGCCGACCAAAGCGCCGATCGCGTACAGCGTCATCGCGCGTTTGGTACTGGGTTGCGATGCGCGCTCGCCTCGGCGGCCGCGATCGGATTCGTGATTACTCATGTGCTACTGGCCTACTCACCGGAGCAGTGTTCGTCGAAGAAAGACTATGGGTAAAAACCGCGAGCGCGGCGATGGTGACAGGCGATAGCTTGCCTATCCAGGCCGGACAGGTACCGCCGCGGCCGTAAGCGATCGAGGCACGGATGCTGCGACGCGAGCCGTCGCCGTAGAGCCAAATGGAGTCGTTGAGGTTGGGAGCGCCAATTCCTGGATCGCCCTGACCGTGGCCGCCATGGCAGTCCCAGCACAATCCCCGCGATTGGTTGTCGAACAACTCCTTGCCACGTGCTGCCACACTGCGATCAGCATCGGCATGCTGAAAGGAGTAAACGTACTCAGTCACGTCATCGATTTCCTGCGGTGTCAAAGAGGGGGTCTGGTAGCGCCGGTAGGGATTCGCAGTTGCGAATGCCGGCATACTCGCGAGATCCCAGCCCTTGGAGTTTCCGGATCGGATACCGTAAAGGACCACCCTCTCGATTTCCTCGACGCGTCCGCTGCCATACAGCCAGTCATGGTCGCGAAGATCCGGAATGCCACGAATATGATCGGGTTGACCGGCGCTGCCATGACACGGGGCGCAGTAGTGCGTGAACGCCGGCCGACCGCGCGACATCGCGAATTGGTTCAATTCAGGGAGCTGCGGGATCGCGTCCGGTACATTAATGAGCAGGCGCCGGCCCTCGTTGCGCACGTGCCACCAATAGGCGAAGGTAGCTGCAAGCGTCAGAGCTACCATCACCGCTATCGCTGCGTTTGTAGCTCTGAAGCGGTACCAACCGACTTGCATAATTTGGCTTGGGCGTTAGCACGGTGACTGGGAAACTCGTCTATCAGAAGAATCTTCGCATCGATCCCGGTCCTCGGACCACTGCACCTGAGACCCTCGACGCGGCACGGCGTTGGTCAGATCCGAACGCCGAGAGGGGTCACAAGCTCTTCGAGCTAGCGCGGCATAGCTCATTGCAAAGTTGAGGCTTTCGAGCCAGGAAAACCAACGTACCGCCCAATCATGCGCTACCAGGCGACGGCCTATCCTCCGTGCTCCTTCGGCATGCAGACCTGGTACTGCTCCTTGATACTGGAAATCGCGTCGTAGGTCTTGTGAAACGCGATCCAGTCCGCGTCGTGGACCGTCGTGGTATTCGGTCCATACGGCGGACGCACGTGATAGGCGATCAGCTCGGTGGTCGAATAGGTCGCCTTGCCAGTGGACGGGTCGGTGAGCACGATTCGCGCAGCGAAGATCTCATTGTTGGTGAACCCGTGCCGGCGATACCACGCGCGGTGCACATCCATGGTCTGCAGGTACTGCTCGAGCGTCGCCGGAGCTTTCATCTCGATACGCCGCACCGTCACGATGTCCCCGGCGCAGGCCGGGCTGGCCGGCGAGGGCGGCAGTTCCTGCGCCGAAGCCCAGATCGACGTGGATAGGATGGTCAGGGTAATTACGCGAAGCATCGGGACTGCGCTCCTGTCAAGAACTCATTGCGGTCGCGCCTGCGTGGTGACGGTGAATTTCTGCACGCGCGCGCCCGGCGCGACTTCCGCCGTGTAGAGCGTGCCGTGTGAATCGACCGCCAGCTGGTGAATGCCCTGGAAGTTGCCGGGTTCCGTGCCGCGCTGGCCGAACTGGGCCAAGATCGCGAGCGAGCGGCGATCGGCCACGACGACGTGCGAATTCCCGAAGTCTGCCATGTACAACAGTCTCTGGTCCCGGTCGGGCGAGAGCGCCAGAGCGCTGACACTGTCCGGCGAGGGGCCCGCGCGATTGACGAAGAACTGGCGCAGGTACCGGCCATCGGTCGTGAACAACTGCACACGCCGGTTGCGGCGGTCCGCCACGTAGACGATGCCGTCATTGGAAACGACGATGCCGTGAACCGGGCTTGCGAAGCGTGGTGGTCCGGGACCCTGCGTGTCGAGCGTCGCGGAGCCGGGCGCAGCCGGGGCCGCCCCGAGGGGACCTCCGGACGGGCCGGGGCCGCCCGATTCGGCGTCATCGACCGGTGGATTGCCGAACGCGCCCCACATGCGCTTGAATGCGCCGGTATCGGCGTCGAACACGATGACGCGCCGATTGCCATAGCCGTCCGCGACGTAGACCTCGTTGCTCTTCGCAGACACGAATACGTCGCCCGGCTTGTTCACGCTCACGGTATCCGTGCTGCCGCGACTCACCGAGCGAGCGCCGATCTGCAGCAGAAAACTGCCGCTGCGCGTGAACTTGAGCAGCATGTCGTCTGAACGGGTGGTCCTGGATTGCCCACTCGGTGAGCTGCCGCTGATCCAGACATTGGATCGGTGATCGACAAAAATGTTGTGTTCGGCATCGGGCCAGTCGAAACCGCCGCTCTCACCGCCCCAGGCCTGCAGGAACTGGCCGCTCGCGTCAAACTCCAGTACCGGCGGGGCAGGCGTGCTGCCGGCCTTAACCGTGCGCGGCCGATGAATGATCCAGACGTTGTCGTGCCGATCCACCGCGACATCCGACACATTGCCGAGAGTCCAGTCATTTGGCAGACGGGGAAAGCTCGGATCCGGCTGGTATGCCGGTACGATGGGCGCACTGGCACGCTGGCCCGTCGCGACGCAGCCGAGCAGGCTGATCAGCGCGCATGCTGCGAGCCAGTGAGTTCGTGTCCCGGGGACCTGCTGTGCCATTCGGACTGGCCCT
>JBEKUL010000115.1:0-9647 GCA_049515055.1 Steroidobacteraceae bacterium
GGGAGACACGCTATGGTCAGCGTTGAAGCACTCTGGATACCGATACTCCTATCCGCCGTAATCGTCTTCGTCGCCAGCTGGATCATTCATATGGCGCTGCCGTGGCACAAGCTGGACTATCCAAAGCTTGCCGCCGAAGCCAGCGTCATAGATGCATTGCGGCCGCTTGCGCTGCCGCCGGGCGACTACATGATTCCGCGAGCAACCAATATGAAGGAGATGAAGACCCCTGAGTTTCTGGAGCGGATGCGACAAGGGCCCGTCATTTTAATGACAGTTAGACCGAATGGCCCCTGGAACATGGGCCGCAGCCTCTCACAGTGGTTCATCTACTCAATTGTTGTGTCGATCTTCGCAGCCTACGTCGCAAGGCGCGCGCTGCCGCCGGGTACCGATTATCTGCATGTGTTCAAGATCGTTGCTGCGACGGCCACAGCCGGTTATTCGCTGGCTTTATTTCAGCTGGCCATCTGGTTTGGGCGCGGTTGGGGACTCACGCTTCGTTCGGTCATTGACGGCGTAATTTACGCGGCGCTCACCGCTGGGACCTTTGGCTGGCTGTGGCCAGGGGCGTGAGCGGGCCACGTCCGGAGGACAGAGCGCTTGGAGCTCAGCTTTCGAAGCCAAGGGCTCTTGCGATCTGATCTGGTCCCGATTCTCGCACTGGGCTTGGCGGTGCGCGTAATTACCATTGTCGCGTTTCCGAGCCTGTACCACCCGGATGAGAATTTTCAATTGTTCGAGCAGGCGCATCGCCTGGCTTTCGGGTACGGCATCGAGCCGTGGGAGTTTCGCGACGGGATCCGCTCCCTGGTGCTGCCCGCGGCGCTGGCCGCATCGTTTCGTTTCTTTGCGCTTCTGGGCGCCGGCCCTCGCGGTTATATCCTTGGCACGCGCATCGCGTTGGCGTGCCTGTCGCTGATCAGTGTTGCCGCCGCCTATCAGACGGGCCTGCAACGCAGTCGCACGCACGCGATACTCGCCGGCGTCGTGGCTGCGACGTGGTTCGAGCTTGTCTACTTTTCAGGTCGACCGCTGACCGAGGCCGTGGCCGCGAACTTTCTGATTGTGGCGCTTTGCCTGGCGTCGACGCCGGAACGCAGGTACAGCCAAGCACGGCTGCTGGCCCTCGGGACGTGCCTTGGTCTGTGTCTCATGCTGCGGGCTCACCTGGCAATCGGACTGTTCGTGATTGCGGTTTGGGTGGTGCGCTCTGAAATCATCCGGCGAAGCGCTGTGCTCGCCCTCGGCGCCGTGCTGCCGGTGTCGGCGTTCGGCGCGTCGGACTGGTTGACTTGGGGAAGCCCATTTCACTCGTATATCGCCGCATTTCGCATCAACGTGATTCTGGATAAGGCGTCCTACTACGGCGTCGAATCCGTGTATTGGTATCTGGAGAAAATGGGCGCCGTTTGGGCCGGTGCGTTGCCCTTTCTGCTTTATCTCATCGCGATACGCAGACGCAGTTCGGCACTCTGGATACTCGTCGCGACGGCGCTCATCGCCAGCCATACACTGATCGGCCACAAAGAGTACCGCTTCGTATTTCCGGCATTTGCTTGTCTGGTTCTGGTGGCGGCGATGGGATCGGCCGATCTGATCGAACGCCTCGGCCCTCATCATGGTGCGAAGATCGCACGACGCTCCAGTGCGGTCGCCGTTGTGCTGTGGATCGCAACCTCAGCATCACTGGCAATGGCGCCGGGGTACTCCGATCAGTGGTTCTTTCGACGCGAACTGATCCAGGCGTCGTTCAGACTGTCTGAGCAACCCTCTTTATGCGGGCTGCTGCTCTACGATTACCCTTGGGACCAGACCGGCGGCTACGCCTTCCTGCATCGCAAAATTCCCATCTATCCCACGGTGGAGGACCCAAAGACCGCGCTGCGCGCATCGGCAGCCTTCAACGCGATTCTATTAAGGCGCGAATCGCTGAGCGGCTTTGTGGCGCCGTTTCATCTGGATGAGTGCATTGGAGGCGGCGATCCCGAAGACCTGTGCATCATCGAGCGCAAAGGCGATTGCAGCCCCGATGACAGCCTGCACCCGCTTCTGCAACAGCACGGGCTCGGCGAGTAGGGATTCGCGCAGATTTGGGCTGGCGTAAATAACTCGATACCTCTAATCTGCGGCACACTACCTCATCTGGATAAGTCCTACGTACACGCCCACTCGCATTGCCGACGGAAGGCGAAGCCCGCGCCGGCGCCGCCTCGGCGTCGTTGCGCTCATCGTTCTTACTGTTCTCGTGCTCGGCAGCACTCTGCTGGTGTCGTATTACGTCGAAGCTCTGTGGTTTGATTCCCTCGGCTACGCTTCGGTGTTCTGGAGCAGACTCAATCTGCAGGCCGCCATCTTCGGCTCGTTTGCGCTCTTGACGTTTTTGATGATCTACGGTGTGTTCCTGGCCATCAAACCCCGTCGGTTTGATGAAATCATCGGCAGCAGGATTCTGATCAATCGGCAAGTGGTGCAACTGCCTATTGATCCGATCCTTAAATTGATAGCGCTGGGCCTGGCGCTCGTGGCCGCGCTCGCGGTGGGCGCCAGCATGATGAGCAGTTGGACTACCTTTGCACTCTTTTGGCACGCGCCGCAGGACACCGGGAGTCTCGACCCCATCTTCGCCAAGCCTCTGGGCTTCTATCTCTTTACGCTGCCCACCTGGCAACTCATTGCCGGCTGGCTGCAGACATTGATCGTTATCGCGTGCGCGATTGCCGGCGTGTTTGTGCTCGCCACGTCACGCGCAAGGGAATTGATCGAACGCGGCTTTGGCGCGGCGCAGATTCGACTCCAGCGCGGTCTGTCGATCAGCATCGCCGTATTGCTCGCGATCATGGCCGTTGGCGAGTACCTCGGCCGCTTCGAGCTGCTGTTCCAAGACCAGACGATTTTCGCGGGTGTGACATTCACCGACGCTCACGTCAACCTCACCGGCATGCTGGTGATCTGCGGTGCGCTGCTGCTGGGCGCGCTGATCGCCGCCGCCTGCGCGGTGCTGGCACTGCGACCGCGATGGCTGCTGCTGTCCATTTTTCCCGCGTTGCTTTGCTACGTGATCGTCGGTCTGATTGCCTGGTACGTCAGCAATTTCATCGTCAAGCCGAATCAACTGGTGCGGGAGCGCCCGTTCATCGAACACAACATTGAAATGACGCGGCGCGCGTACGCGCTCGATCGCATCGAACTGCACCCGTTTCCAGCAGACACCAGCGTCGAGGCGCTCGATGCTGCGAATAATCAGACCACGCTTGAGAATATACGACTGTGGGACTCACGCGCATTGCAGGACACGCTGCGACAGATTCAGGAAATCAGAACCTACTACGACTTCCCCGACATCGACATTGATCGCTATATGGTCGCAGGGTCCGTGCATCAGATGATGCTGGCTGCGCGCGAGCTCAATGTCGATAAGCTGCCGGAGAGCAGCCGCAACTGGATCAACGAGAAACTGATCTATACCCACGGCTACGGCGTCACCATGAATCCGGTGAATGGATTCACGCCCGAAGGCTTGCCGACGCTCGTGCTGAGCAACATGCCGATACAGAGCACCATTCCGGGCCTGACGATCAGTCGCCCGGAGATCTATTTTGGCGAGCTGACGAATACCGACGTCTATGTGAACACACGACAGAAGGAATTCAACTACCCGCAGGGCGACAGCAACAATCTGACCTCGTACGAAGGCAGCGGCGGGATCCGCCTCGGCGGGTTTCTGCGCCGAACACTGATTGCCCTCGATCGTGGGGATCTGACAAAACTGCCTTTCAGCGACGATGTGAGCCCGGCGAGTCGATTATTGATGCGTCGCAATCTGCGCGATCGAGTCCAGGAGCTAGCGCCCTTTCTGACTCTCGATCCGGACCCGTACGTCGTCGTCGGCGCGGACGGCAGGATCTACTGGCTCATGGACGCTTTCACGAGCTCCAATACCTACCCGTATGCGCGCCGCTATCGCCTTAACGGCGAGCCACTCAACTACATACGCAACAGCGTGAAGATCGTGATCGATGCCTACAACGGCGCGACCACGTTCTACGTGTTCGACCGGGAGGATCCGGTTATCGCCGCGTATCGGGCTATGTTTCCGGGATTGTTCGTGGATGCTTCGGCGATGCCCGCGGGCTTGCGAGTGCATGTGCGCTACCCGGAGCTGCTGCTGCAGGTGCAGGCGCTCGTCTATGGGCTCTATCACATGACCAATGCCGACGTGTTCTATAACCGCGAGGACCTATGGACGGTGGCGACGGAAGTGACGACGACGGAACAGCGCCAGATGCTCATGGCACCAAACTTCGTGCTCATGACGCTGCCGGGCGAGACTGCAACCGAGTTCATAGAAATCCTGCCCTTTACCCCCGCCAACCGAAATAATCTGATCGGCTGGATTGCCGGCCGCAGCGACCGGGAGCACTACGGCCAGACGGTGGTCTACGATTTTCCCAAGACCAAACTCATCGATGGCCCTATGCAAATCGAGGCGCGCATTGATCAAAATGCGCAGTTGTCGGGACAGCTGACGTTGTGGAACCAACAGGGTTCGCGTGTGCGCCGCGGCAGCCTGATCGTCATACCGATCGGACGTGCGCTGCTCTACGCCGAGCCCATCTACCTGCAGGCCGATCGCAGTCCGATGCCGGAACTGCGCCTGGTGGTGCTCGCCGTTCAGGATCGGCTTGCCTACGGACCGACCTTCGAAGCAGCGATGGCGGCCCTGTTTGGCGGAGCTCCCTCTACGCTCAGCGCGCCGAGCTCTACTGCAACACCGGCCGCAGTCGTGCCGACATCCAGCACCGTGACGCGCGCGGGGACGGGGCAAGGCGCGAAAACAGAGGACCTCAATGCCCTGATTAAGGATGCGGCGCGCGATCTGTCCGATTATCAGCAGCTCACGGCCGCCGGCAAACTCGGTGAGGCTGGACAGAAATTGGAGGACCTAAAGAGCAAGCTCGAGGAGCTTCAGCGCCGCCAGTAATGCTCCACCGAAAGTCGCCGTGTCTGTCGCCGTGTCTTATGAGCGCTGTAGCTATCTGCGCAACTGCATACCGTTTGGGAACCGCATTTGTCGGCTGCGCACTATTGGCGAGCTGTGCTCTTGCGGTGACCGCGCATACCGATTGGCCTGTTTATGGCGGCGATGTGCACGGTGACAGGTACTCGCCACTGACCCAAATTACGCCTCAAAACGTCGATACTCTCAAACTTGCCTGGCAATTTGATGTCGACGAGCGCGGTGAACCGGAGACCAATCCTCTCATCATCGGTCGTACGCTTTATGCGTATACGCCGGAACTGAAGATCATCGCTCTTGATGGCGCTACGGGCAAACTCAAGTGGGAGTTTGACAGCGGAATGAAAGGCGGCGCTGCGCACCGTGGCCTTAGCTTCTGGAGCGATGGTAAGCACAGCCGGCTCTTGGCCGGCGTCAAGAGCTACCTCTATGCGCTCGATCCGCAAACGGGAAAGCCAATAGAGGGCTTCGGAGAGCACGGCCGGATCGATCTTCGCGAGAATCTAATTGGTGAGCCGACGCAGTTCTACGTTTCGCTTAATTCGCCGGGGATGATCTACAAGGATCTGATCATCGTTGGCTTTCGCACTTCGGAAACCAAACCGGCGCCGCCAGCCGATATTCGCGCATATGACGTGCATACCGGGGCATTGCGCTGGGCGTTCCACACGATCCCTCACCCTGGGGAGTTCGGCCATGACACCTGGCCGCAGGACGCATGGAAGAATTCCGGATCGGCGAATAACTGGGCCGGCTTCGCACTGGATGAGAAACGCGGCATTGTCTATGCGCCGACAGGCTCGGCGGTCGATGATTTTTATGGCGCGGACCGGATTGGTGCTGATCTGTTTGCCGATACGCTCCTCGCCCTCGACGCTAACACCGGCACGCGCCTGTGGCATTTTCAGGAAGTACACCATGATATCTGGGATCGGGATTTACCCTCACCGCCCGCTCTGGTCACGCTGACGCATGAGGGCAAGCGGGTCGATGCGGTTGCGCAGACTACCAAGCAGGGATATGTCTACGTCTTCAATCGGGTCACTGGCGAGCCGCTCTTTCCGATCGAGGAAGTACCTTATCCTCCCAGTGACGTGCCGGGCGAATTGGCCTCACTCACACAGCCATGGCCCCTGGCCCCTGAGCCGTTCGCACGCCAACGGCTGACCGAAGATTTACTGACGCAACGTACGCCCGCGGCGCACGCGTGGGCGCTGGAGAAATTCCGCACTTTGCGCAGCGATGGCCAGTTCGTGCCCCTAAGCGTCGGCAGACCGACCGTGGTCTTTCCCGGCTTCGATGGCGGTGGCGAGTGGGGCGGACCGGCAGTGGATCCCGGCAAAGGAATTCTCTACGTCAACGCCAATGATGTGGCGTGGACCGGGATGCTGGTCCCTCGTCACGATGAGCGGGATCCTGGCGCCGCGATCTATCAGTCCAATTGCCTGGCATGTCATGGGGAGACGCTGGCCGGATCGCCACCAACATTTCCTTCCCTTATTCATGTGGGCGAGCGGCTCACATCGACCCAGGTCATCGATGTGATCCGGACAGGGCGCGGGCGTATGCCACCCTTCCCCAACCTGGACGCTACGAGCCTGCGTGCTTTGCTCGGATATCTGACCGACCCTGGAGGCACGCAGAAGGAAACGGTGGGCGCACCTGCAACGCCTACAGCGAACCCAGCGGGTTATCGTTTCGGTGGCTACGACAAGTTTCTCGATCCTGACGGTTACCCGGCTGTGGCTCCGCCGTGGGGCACGCTTAGCGCTATTGATCTCAATACTGGCAAGTATCTGTGGAAGGTGGTGCTCGGCGAGTATCCGGAGCTTGTGGCGCAGGGTCTGAAAGATACCGGCAGCGAGAACTACGGCGGTCCAATCCTCACCGCGACCGGCCTATTGTTCATAGGCGCCACAATCTTCGATCACAAGCTGCGCGCATTCGACAGCCACACGGGACAGCTACTGTGGCAAACGGAATTGCCGTACGCAGGAATTGGAACCCCTGCCACTTATCAAATCGACGGCAAGCAGTATGTTGTAATCGCGACTGACAACGCGCGAAATAAAAGAGGCCCGCAAGGATTCGCTTACGTCGCCTATGCACTTCCGTAAACGCGCACAGAAATCCCGGCTAGAGATGAATGCGGAAGCCGGCAAAGAACATGCGACCGATCACGTCGTAGAGGGTATTATTGACTCCACCTGATTGGGTCCCTGGGAACGATCCGGACGGCGGCGGCGCCAGGTTCGCAATGTTGTTGACCTTGCCGTAGACCTCGGCCTTCGAACCCCAGAAAGGTACCGTGACGCCGGCGTCCCAATAGAGCGCACCTGGCATATGGTTGTAGTTGACCGTCGGATATAGCGCGTAGTTATTGTCCACCGGGCAGCTTCCAATCTTACAGACCACAAAGTTGTTGCCGAATGTTCCGGCGTTGAACCAGCGCTGACTGAGGAACAAGCTTCCCCAGCTGTCAGCGTACTCCTCCGTCCACACCATCTTCCAGGTGGGAATCGTGCCGCCGGCCGCGCCGTATGCCGTGCTGGTGCTGAAATAGCCCAAGGCACCGCCCAAGTCAGTGCAGACCGAACCACTCACGTTCGGGCATTGCACGAACCCGTAGACATGGGTTGCAAGGCCGTGGATCCCGAGGGAGCCCGGTACACCCCAGTCCCTGAGACTCCACTGGTAGGACAATTCCATATCTATGCCCTGCGTTATCGCGGAGGCCAGATTTGCATACGGCACATTGATCTGCGTGATAGCGCAAACTGGCGGGGCGCACCCCGACCCGCGGGCACCTCCCGCTAGTGCCGCGTCAACGTTGACCCCATTCGTCGTCAGGACGTATTGCTGCGTGCAATATTGTTCTAGTCCTGCACCGCAGTTGTTAAGAATGTTCTGGGCAGAGAGCGGCGTGCCGATGACGTTGATGAGGGAGATCCTATAGTAGTCGACCGACGCATGCAGGCCAGGGATGTAGTCCGGCTGGAAGACGACGCCGACTTCCTGGGTCTTCGAGCTCTCAGGCAGCAGCTTAGGATTACCGACAGTCGCAATCGCGCTGTTGACCATACCCCCCGAAAATGGGTTGACGTAGGCTTGGTTGATCGTAGTGGTTGGCGCGAAGGCTTCACTCAAATTCGGCGCGCGCAAGTCCTGGGATTGCAATGCCCGGATGCGCAAACCACTGAGCGGAGTGTCCCAGACGAGTCCCATCTTCCATGTATAGTAGTCTCCGATAGTGCTGTAGTGCTCGAAGCGACCCGCCAGGTCGGCGTCCAGCGAACCCCAGCCTGGGATCTTATACAGCGGAATGCCGGTCTCGAGGAACGCTTCCTCCACCCAATATTGACCGTTGCCGATGTGGTAATTCCCGGCGTTCCACACACCACTTCCGATCGCAATCTGGCTGGGGGTAAGTTGCGTGAGGTACGGATAAGCGCTGCTGAACGGAACCGTACCCAGCGTTGGGAGAATGGGGGTCGTGCCATTAGCCTCAAGGTTAGTGCCGTTGCCGTACGGGTCAGCATACGCGTGATAATTCTCGAGCCGATAGTCCACACCGAACGCAGTCGACACTGGGCCGGCCCAGAGCGTCACTGGCTTGACGTTGAAGTTAAAGCTCCCGGCCTCCTGAACCTGATTCTGAATGTCAAACGGACCGATCCCCGGAGTTACGTACTGCAGCGCGGCGAGGCTGTTCGTACCGGGACTGAAAAAATTATACGGCACGCAACCGGGAAGAGCCTTAGTCGCGCTGCCCGCAGCCGCTCCATATTGACCGTTTGCACCCACGACGCCGATGGAGTTTTGTGTGCCTATTACCGCGCAGGTCGGCGAGAGCGTACCTGGTATTGTGCCAGCCGGTACTGCGTCCACCCCGGCATAAAAACTCGGCTTGATCGGCATGTTGTAGATATTCAGAGACGATACATTGCCGCCCCACTCGAAGTAGCTGTCCCACGTCCAGTTCCTGCCGAACAGGTCGAAGGCACCGTCGCCACCGAGCACAAAGCGCCGCTGCTGACGATCGATGGTCACGTTCTGGTAGGCGCCGGTAGTCCCACCAAGCCCGACCGGCAGGAACCCGACCGGATAGGTTGCATTAGAGTTGTTGATGGTACCTGCGACAGCGGTGCCGCCGGGACCGGCAGTGTTGTTGTAATATTGCTCGCACTCCGACGTGATGGCCGCCGTAAAGAACGCATAGTTGCACGGAATGCTCAGCGGGTTCAGGCCCGCAGCGCCGGCGGGCTCAGTGATCGTTTTTGATTGACCGTAGTTGAAAGTCGCGAAGATTTCCGAAGTCGGCGTAATGTCAAAGGACAAACGCGCAAACGTCGTCTCGCGAGTAATCGGGCTGACCAGAGTACTCGGTTGCAACACGCTGCTCAGATCCCCTGGCTGACTCGGGGTCGACACGCAGCCGCTGGTGCCGACGCAAATGCCTCCGTTAGTTCCAACAATGGCACCGTTGCCACTTTTTGCGGCCAGGGTAGCCGCTGCCGGCACTCCTCCGCCGGCATAGTTGAATGGATAGAGCTGGCCGTTCGCACCGAAGCCGTAGCCCGTCAAGGGGCCGGCAGAAATGAGGCCATTGAGAGTGCTCGTGTTCCCC
>JBEKUL010000116.1:0-9195 GCA_049515055.1 Steroidobacteraceae bacterium
GCCAGCTCGAGCGTCGCCGAGTCGCCCGCGATGTTGCGGATGATCGCCTCAATGCCCTGTGGGCTCGCCTCATGCACGAACAGGTTCGGCTTCCAGCTGGGCGCGGCTGGGCCGACCTGGTACCAGGTGCGCTCGCCCTCTTTCCAGGAGCGCATGTCCTGGCCGTGCCGGTCCCAGAAATCGGCCGGCAGCTCCTCCACGCCCCGGTAGAGCACGTCGGCGTCTTCGATGGTCTTGTCGCTGTAGTAGTCCTCGGCATGCACGCCGAGAACGGCCGCCTTGATGCGCAGGTTGATGTCCTTGGATACGAGCGCGATGCGCGCCTGTGGCAACTGGCGCTGCAATGACAGGGTCTGTCCGAGGATCAGATTGTCGGCGCCGGCGCCGGGCAGGCCTTCCGGCAGTCCGCTGGCGAGCTCGCGGGTCTGAAAAAACAGCCGTCCCGATGAAGGGCGCTTGCCGTGGTTGCCGCTGTAGGCCGAGCTGATCGTCAGACCCGCATCGATCTGATCCTTGGTGACACCGCGCATCATGTCATCCAGAAAGCGGCTGACCTGGCGCGCATTGCGTGAGGCTTCGGACAGACCCTTCTTGTTGGCGTCGAGCTCCTCGATCACGACCATCGGCAGGTAGATGTCGTGTTCTTCGAAGCGAAAGATCGCGGTCGGATCGTGCATCAGCACGTTGGTGTCGAGCACGTACAGGCGGCGCGTGGCCGTGGCAGCCGTCACAGCGATTGCGCCGCTTCGAGTACTTCCCGCGCGTGACCTTCGACCTTCACTCGCCGCCACTCACGGCGCAATGTGCCTTCGGCGTCGATCAGAAACGTACTGCGTTCGACCCCCAGGACGGTACGGCCGTATAGCTTCTTCTCACGGATCACGTCGAATAGCTGGCACGCGCGCTCTTCGGGATCGGACAGCAGATCGAAGGGTAGGTCATGCTGCGCACGGAATCGATCATGCGATGCAATGCTGTCGCGCGAGACGCCCAGGAGCGTCACCCCGGCGCGTTCGAACTGCGACGCGAGAGCCGCGAACTGCCGGCCCTCCAGCGTACAGCCCGGCGTATTGTCGCGCGGATAGAAGTACAGCACGAGCTTGCGCCCGCGCAGATCCTTGAGCCGCAGCTCGCGCCCCCCGGTCGCCGCCAGCCTGATATCTGCGACCTTGCGCCCGAGCGCGGCGCGCGTGGGCGCCACCCGGCGCGCGCTGGCGCGCTTTTTCGTGCCTGGCGCGCTCATGATTTGACCGGCTCCAGGATGGCATCGAGGTTGAGCGAGTCGCAGAAGTCCATGAACTCCTCGCGCAGTTGCGCGACGTGCAGTTTGCCTGGCACGCTGATGATCATCTGCACCGCGAACATAGGCGCCCCTGTGTGTGCCGCGGCATATCCGCGCGTGGATACCTCACTGATGTCGATACCACGACTGGAAAAGAAGCCCGACAGACCGGCCACGATACCGGTCTGATCCAGGCTCACGATATCGATCGAATAGGGCAGCATGTCGGCGCGCGGCCCCTTCGGCTCGGTGCGTTTCAGATGTACGCTCAGGCCGTCGGTTTCGGCCAGACGCGTGAGCTCGGACTCGATGCGTGCCAGCGCGTGCCAGTTGCCGTTGACCAGCAGGAGCATGGCGAACTCCGCGCCCAATGCTGCCATGCGGCTCTCGGCGATACTGCCGCCACATTCGGTGATCACGCGGGTCAGCTCGTGGACCATGCCGATGCGGTCGCTGCCGATGGCGGATATGGCCAGGTGCTGCTTCATTGGATCTGATGTCACGGTAAGGGATGGCAGTGTACCGGGACTGGTGCGGCTTGCGAACGCTTACGGGCGGGCGCGCCTCGCCCGGTGGCGACTGACTTGCCTCGGGACATCTGCGGCCCGTAACATCGCGCGCCGGCGATGAATTTGCGGCATTGATGGAGGGTTATCCCTGCATGTTCTCTGGCAGCCTGGTCGCCATCGTTACACCGATGCATCCGGACGGCAGCATCGACTGGCCGGCCTGGGAGCGAGTGCTCGCGTTTCAGTTGGCGGCGGGCACGAGCGGGATCGTGGTCGGCGGTACGACCGGGGAGTCGGCGACGCTGTCGGAGGAGGAACTGCTGGGGCTGCTCGAGCGGGCGCGGGTTCGCCTGCGCGGTCGGGCCGCACTGATCGCCGGAGCGGGCACGAGCAGCACCGCGCAGACGATCGCGCGCGCGCGCCTGTTGTCGGCCGCTGGCGTCGATGCGTTGCTCGTGGTCACGCCGGCCTATAACAAACCGACTCAGGAAGGACTATACCGGCACTTCGAGGCGGTGGCCGCTGCATCGAGCGTGCCGCTGCTACTCTACAACGTGCCCTCGCGCACCGCGGTTGACCTGTTGCCCGCGACCGTCGCGCGCCTGGCGAAACTGCCGCGCATCGTTGCGGTCAAAGAGGCGGTGGCGTCGGTCGAGCGCGTGCGCGAGCTGGTAGCCCTGGTTCCGGAAGGTTTCACGGTCCTGTCGGGTGATGATGTGAGCGCGGTGGCCGCGATGGCTCACGGCGCGCGAGGAGTGATCTCAGTGACGGCGAATCTGCTACCGAAGGCCATGGCAGAGCTGGTAGCGACTGCGCTCAAGGGCGATCGCGAAGCAACGCTGCGCCGTAACGAGCCCTTGCGCGCATTACACGAGGCCTTGTTCTTCGAGACCAATCCGATTCCAGTCAAATGGGCCATGGCGCAGCGCGGACTCATTCAGGGCGGCTTGCGCCTGCCATTGACGGAGCTTTCTGAACCGTTGCGTGCGCGCGTTCGCTCAGCGCTCGACAGCGCTGATCCGCCGCAGACTCTGGCGCGGGCGAAATCGGCGTGAGAGTCAAAGCCTGCTGCCCCCACGTGGCGCTGCGCGCCCTGGGCGCCGGCGCGGTCGCGATCTGCCTGCTCACGGGTTGCTCGTTGTTTCATCCTCGCACGCTCGCTCTGGGCTGCAGCGAGCGGCCGTTTCAGGGCAGCATGGATGCGGGCCGTCCATTGAACGTGCCGGCGAGCCTGAGCGCGCCCGATACGCGCAACAACGTCAAGGTCCCCGTGCTTGACGAGCCGGAGCAGCCGCGTGCGCGAAGCGCACCATGCCTGGCCATGCCGCCGAGCTTTGCCGGGGGCGAGGCCGAATCGGTCCGATCACGTCTCGTGCCAGCGATGGCCGCGCCGGCTGGCGCGCCATCCCAGAGCCCGCCGCAGCCGCAGCCGCAGCCGCAGTAGGCGTCACGCGCTTGCCATTGATAGAATTCCCCGCAGGCTCTGCGCGGTGCGGGCCTCGCACCTTCGAATCGCCAGCTTGTTATATTTTGCACGAATATATATCTGTAATTTATTGATTACTATGGAGAGGTGGCCGAGCGGTCGAAGGCGCTGGACTGGAATTCCAGTAACATCTTCACGGGTGTTCGTGGGTTCGAATCCCACCCTCTCCGCCAATGGTCCACGGTGATCCGCGCCGGTTCCTTCGCGACGACTTACCGTGAACCCCGCCAGGCCCGGAAGGGAGCAACGGTAACGGCTCGGTCGGGTGCCGAAGATTCAGGCTGGTGCGGATCACCTCCCGTCAGTCTTTGAGGTTACATGAGCTTCTATACCGCACTGGCGCGCAAATGGCGGCCGCGTACTTTTGCCGAGATGAGCGGGCAGGAACACGTGCTGCGCGCGCTCGCGCATGCGCTTGAGCGCAATCGCGTGCACCATGCGTTTTTATTTGCCGGTACCCGTGGTGTCGGCAAGACCACGGTGGCTCGCATCCTCGCGAAGTGCCTGAATTGCGAACGCGGCGTGAGCGCGACGCCATGCGGGGAGTGCGCCAGTTGCCGCGAGATCGATGCGGGCCGCAGCGTGGATCTGATCGAGGTCGATGCCGCCTCGCGCACGCGCGTCGACGACACGCGCGAGCTGCTCGACAACGTGCAATATGCACCGACCCGCAGCCGCTACAAGATTTATTTGATCGACGAAGTACACATGCTCTCGACGCATTCGTTCAATGCGCTGCTCAAGACCCTCGAGGAGCCCCCGCCGCACGTGAAGTTCCTGCTCGCCACCACCGAGCCGCAAAAACTGCCGGTCACGGTGCTCTCGCGCTGCCTGCAGTTCAATCTCAAGCGCCTCTCGGTGGCGCTGATCAGCGCGCGGCTGCAGCAGATTGCACGCGCCGAGCAGATCGAATTCGAGACCGCGGCGCTGCAGCTGATCGCCTATGGCGCGGACGGCAGTGTGCGCGATGCGCTCTCGCTGCTCGATCAATTGCTCGCCTACGGCAACGGCAAGGCGCTGGAGGCTGATGCGCGCACGATGCTGGGTACCGTCGAGCGCGATCAGGTCGTGCAGCTCGCGCGCTTGCTGGCCGGCGGACAGGCACGCGCGCTGATCGAGTACGCGCAATCGCTCGAGGAGCGTGCGAGCGACTACGGGCAGCTGCTCGAGCAGCTTGCCGCCCTGCTGGAGCGCGTGGCGCTCAAGCAGTTGATTGCCGATTACGAGGGCGATGAGTTGCATGCGCCCGAGCTGCTCTCCAGTCTGGCTGCGGCGATTTCTGCCGAGGATCTGCAGCTGTATTACCAGACCGCGATCCTGGGGCGACGCGATCTTCCCCTGGCGCCCGATGCGCGCACGGGCTTTCGTATGACTCTGCTGCGCATGCTGGCATTCCGGCCCTCGCCAGCATCCGGCGTGGCCGCTGAAGCGCCGAGCCGTGCCGGGGCGGGCGCGGGGGCGGGGGCGGGCCTCAGTGCTCCCGCTGGCAGCGGCGCAACTGCCCGCAACGCCAGCTTGCCTGGCCCGCCAGACGCGGCCGACGCGCCTGGGCCGGGCGCACCGGCGCAGACTTTGGCGCCGTCCGAGCAATGGAGCAGCATGCTCGCGGCACTTGACCTGCAGGGTGCGCCACGCCAGCTGGCTGGGCATTGCGTTCTGGTCGGTCGCGAAGGCTCCACGGTGCGCCTGGCGCTCGATGCGCGCAGCGCCGCCTTGCGCACCCGCGCCCTGGAGGAAAAGCTCGCTCAGGCATTGGGGCGCCTGCTTGGCGCGCCGGTGCGACTGGAAATAGAGTTGCGTGAGGACCTACCCGCCACACCGGCGCGGGCACGCGAGCTGGCCGAGACCGAGCGGCGCGCTCAGGCTCAGGCCGCGTTTGACAGCGACGCGCTGGTCGCGTCGATCAAGGAACGCTTCGGCGCCAGTGTGCTGCCCGATACCGTGCGTCCGGTCGAACCCGAAGCATGAGCCGCGCATAGAGGTTGCCGATGGCCAATATGAACAACTTCATGAAGCAGGCGCAGACGCTGCAAGCAAACATGCAGCGAGCGCAGGCTGAAATTGCGCAACTCGAAGTAACCGGCGAGGCCGGCGGGGGCATGGTCAAGGTCCTCATGAGCGGGCGGCACGAGGTCAAGCGCGTGCAGATCGACCCAGCCATCGCAGCCGAGGACCGCGAAATGCTCGAGGACCTGATTGCCGCCGCGATCAACGACGCCGTGCATCGGGTCGAAGCGGCCACACAGGCGAAAATGGCGGCGGCAATGGGCGGCCTGTCGTTGCCGCCGGGTGTCAAGCTGCCGTTCTGATGGGCTCGCAGCGCATTCCATGAAGCACTCCCCGGCGCTCGCGGCGCTGATCGAATCCCTGCGTGCGCTGCCTGGCGTCGGGCCCAAGAGCGCCCAGCGTATGGCCTTTCATCTGTTGCAGACCAATCGGCAAGGTGCCGGCACGCTCAGTCGTGCGCTCGCTACGGCGCTCGAGTCCGTGGGTCTGTGCCAGCGCTGCCGCATGCTGACCGAAGGCGCGCTGTGTGCGATCTGCGCCAACCCGCAGCGCGACGCCTCGCTGGTCTGCGTGGTCGAGTCACCAGCCGACGTCGTGGCGATCGAGCAATCGGGCGGCTATCGCGGCCATTACTTCGTGCTCATGGGACACCTCTCGCCGCTCGACGGCATCGGGCCCGAGCAGCTCGGTGCGCGCGAATTTGAAGCTTTGCTTGACTGCGATGCAGTTCGCGAGGTGATCCTGGCTACCAATCCGACCGTCGAAGGGGAGGCCACGGCTCATTTTTTGTCTGAGCTCGTGCGTGCCCGGGGCGTCGCGGCAAGCCGTATTGCGCACGGTGTTCCAGTCGGCGGCGAGCTCGAGTACGTCGATGGCGGTACGCTGGCGCACGCCATGGCGGGGCGGCACTCCCTATCCTGAGGGCTGCCTGAGCCGCTCCCACAGACGGCGCAGCCGCCGGTAGCTTTCATAGCGGCGCGCGCTCAGCGCGCCACCCGCGGCGTCGCGCACAGCGCAGCCCGGCTCGCGCAGATGCCGGCAGTCGCCAAAGCGGCAGCGCGCGCTCAAGGCAGCAATCTCCGTGAAGCCCAGGGCCGCATCGGTGAGCCGATCGATCGCGGGCGCGAAATCGCGTACGCCCGGAGAGTCGATGATGGCGCCGCCTTGCGGCAGCGAATAAAGCCAGGACGCGCTGGTCGTGTGGCGGCCAGCATTGTCGCGCAGCAGCGTGCCGATGGCTGCTGCACTGTCGGGTACGAGCGCGCGCAATAGCGAGGACTTGCCCACGCCCGACTGCCCCACCATGGCTGCGCTCTGCTCATGCAGTAGCGCGCGCAGCTGCGGCAAGCCGCTCGCCGTTTGCGCCGAGACTCGCAGCGGCTCGAGCCCCAACCCCGCGTAGTCGCGCAGCCCCGCTTCGGTGAGCGCATCGATACCCAGCTCACATTTGTTCAGTACCACGCGGGCGCGTATGCCCGCGCACTGCGCTGCCGCGAGGTAGCGATCGACGATGTAGAAATCCGGCACCGGCAACGGTGCGACCACGACGAGCAATAACGAGAGGTTGGCGGCGATCAGTTCGCCCGAGCCATGCGCATTGCTGCGATAGAGTGCGCCGGAGCGTGGCTCGAGCGCGGCGATACGAAGCTCGTCATGGCGTGCATCAAACTGGCAGCGCACATAATCGCCGCAGACCACCTGCAGGTTGCGACCCATTGCTCGCACCACCGCTTCGCCGCCTTGCTCGAGGCGCACGTGCAGCATGCGCCCGTGCGCGGCAATGACGCGCGCACGCGAGCCCGTGCCGGCGGCGGCAGCGGCTGTGACCGACGGCGCCGCCCCGGGCAGCCTCGCGCCTGCGCCACCGCGGCCTGATTTCTTGACGGGAAAACGCGCCGGCATTCCTTGCTATGATGCCTCACTATCAGGCAAAGAGCTGCCATGGCCCAGCGCGAATATCTGATCTGGATCGATCTGGAGATGACGGGACTCATGCCCGACAGCGACCAGATCATCGAAATCGCCACAGTGGTCACGGACAAGAATCTCAACGTCACTGCCGAGGGCCCGGAGCTCGCAATTCATCAGCCTGAGGAAGTGCTGGCGCGCATGGATGCCTGGAACCAGCGCCAGCACAGCGGTTCGGGTCTGCTCGCGCGCGTGCGCTCGAGCCGCATGAGCCTGGCAGAGGCCGAGCGACAGACGCTGCTGTTCCTGAGCACGCACGTGCTGCCGGGGGCCTCGCCTATGTGCGGCAACGGCATTTGTCAGGACCGGCGCTTTCTCGCCCGGCTGATGCCCGAGCTCGAGCGCTTTTTTCATTACCGCAATCTGGATGTGAGTACACTCAAGGAACTGGCGCACCTCTGGATGCCTGAACTGAACGCCTACGCGAAGCAGTCGGCGCATCTCGCGCGCGCCGACGTTCACGAATCAATCAACGAATTGCGCTACTACCGCGAGCGCATGTTCGTGACGCGCTGAGCGCAGCGCGTGTTGCTGAGAACTGCCGCACTAATTCGGGCGGTGAGTGCGGCTTGAGCTTTACCACGCATGCTATAGTCGAAACATGCTCTGTGAAGCCGACATCAAGGTGTCCTGGCGCGCACGGCCCCGCGGCTTCACCGCGCTGATGGGCCTGTACGAGAGCAATTATCTGCGCCTGTTGCACCTGGCCGGGGACCCCACACGGCTGAGCGGGACCCTCATTTCGCGTGTCGATGGGGACTGTGAGCTGCAGCTCGCAGTGATCGAGCATATGCCCTATACGAGCATGCTGACCCTGAGCTACGTGCTGCGCACGGGCGGCGGTGCGTACGCCGAGCGGCTGCCGGATCTGCGACTGCGCGCCTATAACGACGCCAGGCTGCTCGAGGCCGAGAGCTTGCAGGCACAGCGGCGTGGGCAGCGCGCCGGGCAGGGGGAACGTGAACTGCATCAGCGCTGGACGCGCAACATGATGTTAAATAAATGGCTGGAATACTGTGCGGAGCGAGGCCATCGTTTCACGATCGAACGGTCTGTCAGTTAGCACCTGGCTGCAGTCTCCGGGCCTGTGGCCCGCGTCCGTTATGTCGCGACTCAAGCAATTGGTCAACCAGCTGATCAATCAGCTGATCAACCAGCTGATCAAACAACTTGGGTTTCTGCGCCTCGGGGGCGATTCGCGCAAGGGCGAGGTTGATCACGACCGCGTGCTGCAGTTGTTTCGCAATCGCGCGGAACTCAAGAAGGCTTACGGCAGCGTGCAGGATGAGGTGCAGCGACTCAAGGACCGGATCAAGCAGCAGGAAGGCGCGACCGCGCGCGTGCAGGAGATGCTGCAGGGACTCGAGTCACGGCTGAGTCAACCCGAGAGCGGGTATCCCGCGCTGGTGTTCTACCAATTGCGCGAGCTCTGGAGTCTGGGCCGCACGCTGCTGGTGCAGTTCGTCGCGGAGCTGAGCGAGCAGCAGGAAGAGCGCGAGCGCCGTGCCTTTCTGGCCCAGTTCAATCGTCGCCAGTTTGATCGGCGCCAGGGCATGGATGTCGACCTGCGGGAGGCTGAGGCCCGCGCTGGCGGCGCGCGCGGCGCCGTGGCCGAGGTCGAGCACAACATCCAGCGGCTGCAGCGCTTCTGGCACTATTTCAAACGCCGTGCATTACGCCAGCAACTGCAGGCCGCCAATCTGCAGGCGCTGCTGTGCGCGCAGGAGCTCGATGCCGCGCGCGCTGCGCGCGAAGCGCTCGATGCCGAGACGCCGCCGGAATTCGCGGGACTGTCGGTCGAAGCGCGACGCGCAATCAATCTGGCTGCAGTGGCCTATGCGCAGTGCCTGTGCGACCGGCTGGCGCCGACCGGACTGGTCGAGCCGGCGCGGGTGGCTGCGGGACGGCGCGAGCCGCCGCGCGATGACTACGGGGATCGCGCG
>JBEKUL010000117.1:0-9169 GCA_049515055.1 Steroidobacteraceae bacterium
CGACCATCTGGACAGGCTACCGGCGGCCGATCAGCGCAGCCGCAAGATCATCGAGCTCATGCGAGCCGAAGAAGCCGATCACGGCCAGGCCGCGCGCGCTGCGGGCGCGGCAGTGCTGCCGCCCCCGATTCCAACGCTGATGCGCTATGCCGCTCGGGTCATGACCGGCACGGCCTACTGGCTTTGAGCGCGCCGGGCCAGCGCGACCCGCGCAACCTGCTTGCTTCATCGCTCTCTTGCAGCCGATACAAATTGTGTAATAAAACGCTGCAGGGGTCGTCGCTTCACCAACGCATCAAGGCGAGATAATCATGGAAGAGAATGTCAGACCACTGAGCGACATTCCTGCGATCAACCGGTTTCTGAGCTATTGCCGCATTCGTACGGTGCCGTCCAAGACGGTGCTGATACACGCCGGCGATCTGCCTGATGTGCTCTACTACATCATCAGCGGCTCGGTCGAGGTCATGATCGAGGACGAGGAAGGCAATGAGATGGTCCTCGCCTACCTCAACAAAGGACAGTTCTTCGGCGAGATGGGTCTGTTCTACGAGCAGCCCACGCGCAGCGCCTGGGTGCGCACCCGCAACGCCTGCGAGCTCGCCGAGATGACTTATCCACGCTTCCGCCAGGTCGCCACCGAGAGTCCGGGGCTGATCTTCGAGCTGGCCACGCAATTGGCAACGCGGCTGGATCGCACCAATCGCAAGCTCGGGGATCTGGCCTTCGTTGATGTGACGGGGCGCGTGGCGCACGCGATCACCGGTCTGTGCGACGAGCCCGATGCGATGACGCACCCCGAAGGCATGCAGATCAAGGTCTCGCGCCAGGAGCTCTCGCGCCTGGTAGGCTGCTCGCGCGAGATGGCTGGCCGCGTGCTCAAAGTGCTCGAAGACCAGGGACTATTGCGGGCGACCGGCAAAACCATCGTCGTATTCAATGCGCGCCCGAAGATGAAGACCCGTCCGGTGATCGTGCCGTCCAAACCCATGCGCGAGCGCATGCCCGAGGCGCGCTCCAAGCCGTCAGCGGAAGCGGACGATGAGGATGACGATGATGACGAGGAGGACGACGCCTGAGCGCAGCGCCTGGGCGATGCTCAGGTCTTAATGCTCAGGTCTTGACGGCCCTGATCTGCGCCAGCGCTGTGCGCATCGCGCGAATCGTGGCGCCGTAGTCCGCGCTGCCGAAGATCGCCGAGCCGGAGACAAACGTGTCGGCGCCGGCCTGTGCTGCGGCCGCGATGTTGTCCACTTTGATCCCGCCATCGACTTCCACGCGCACGTCGCGGCCGCTGCGGCTCACACGCCTGCGAACCTCGGCAATCTTGGGCAAAGCGCCGGCGATGAACTTCTGTCCCCCGAAGCCCGGATTCACCGACATCAGCAAGACCAGGTCCAGGTGCTCGAGCGTGTAGTCGAGCCAGTCGAGCGACGTGGCCGGGTTGATCGCCAGTCCCGGCTTGCAGCCGTGCTCGCGAATGAGCTCAATGGTGCGGTCAACGTGTTGCGTGGCCTCTGGATGAAAGCTGATGTAGGTCGCGCCGGCGGCGGCAAAATCCGGCACGATGCGATCGACCGGACTGACCATCAGATGCACATCGATCGGCGCCATGATGCCGTGGCGGCGCAGCGCCTCGCACACGACCGGGCCTACGGTGAGGTTCGGTACGTAATGATTGTCCATGACGTCGAAGTGCACGCTGTCCGCGCCGGCCGCGAGTACCGCATCGACCTCCTCGCCCAGGCGCGAGAAGTCGGCTGACAGAATCGAAGCCGCTATCCATTGCATCGGCGCGAGTCTAGCGCATACCTCGCCGAGCGCGAATGAGCTCGTAGGCGGCCTGAATCTGCTGCGTACGCTCCTTCGCGCGCTCGAGCATCGATTCGGGCAGGCCGTTGGCGCGCAGCTTATCGGGATGGTGTCGGCTCATCTGTCGGCGGTAGCACTTGACGATCTGCTCATCCGACATCGCGGGCTCGGCGAGCAACATCGTGTAGGCCTGCGCGACGCGCTCCGGGCTGGCCGCCGCGCCATTGGCACCGCTGCCGCCGCCGGCGCCGCCCGCAGCCCCACCCGCCATGCCGTAGCTCCAGCGCAGCACGCTCTCGAGCCGTTCGAACTCGGCCGGGCCCAGGCCGAGCAGCAGCGCGACGCGGCGCAAGCGCGCACGCGGCAACTCCGACAGACCTTCGCCCGCCAGTGCGGCCTGCAGCTGGATCTCGACCATGAAATTGGCCAGATCCGGAAACGGTGCGATGGCGCTGCGCAGGCGCCGCAGCGCCGCGTCCAGATCGAAGTCCGGCTGCTTGCCTTCATTAAAGTACTGCATGGCCGCGAGCATCTGCGCCGGGTTCAAACGCAAGGCGTGCATGACCGCTCGGGCCGAGGCGATCTCCTGCTCCGAGACGCGGCCGTCGGCCTTCGCGATGTGTCCCATTACACGAAAGGTCGTCGGAAAGAACAGCTCGTTGACGAGCTTCGGATCCGCGCCGCCGGAGCCGAGTAAAGTGCCGACGGTCGCGCCGGTGTCGAATTGATGACCGATAAACGCGCCGAGCACCGCTCCCCACGGACCCATGGCCGCGAGCCCGAGCACCCCGCCGATGATTTTTCCGCCCCAGTTCATGCTTCGGTCATTACATCATCCCGCTCAGCCGCTGCGCTTGACCCTGTCGCAGCCGCAGCGGCAAGATGCGCGCCCCTCAGTTACGCGCCGCGTATGGTAGCAAGCCTTGGCCACGACGCCCGATACGCTTGCGCAGCAGGCGCTCTACCGCACGGATCTCAAAGGTCTGCAGTGCCTGCATCGCGGCAAGGTACGCGACATCTATGCGCTCGATGCTCAGCGCCTGCTGATCGTCACCACCGATCGACTGTCGGCCTTCGATGTTGTGCTGCCCGATCCCATACCGGGAAAAGGCCGCGTGCTCGATGAGATCTCGCGCTTCTGGTTTGCACGCACGAGCCACATCGTCGGCAACCATCTGACCGGTGAGCCGCTCGAGCGTGCCACGAGCGATTCGGCCGAACTGGCGCTGCTCGAGGGCCGCGCCGTGGTCGTGCGCAGGCTCGAGGCGCTGCCGATCGAGGCGGTGGTGCGCGGCTACCTGAGTGGCTCGGGCTGGAAGGACTATCAGGCCAGCGGCAGCCTCTGCGGCATCGTACTGCCAACCGGACTGCAGCAGGCGCAGGCGCTGCCCAGGCCGTTGTTCACACCCGCTACCAAGGCCGCGGCCGGCGAACACGACCAGAACATCTCATTTGAGCAGACCGTGCGGCTGCTCGGTGCCCCGCGCGCCGCAGCCGTGCGCGACACCGCGCTGCGCCTCTATGAGTTCGCAGCCGCGCACGCGCGCCGCCGCGGCATCATCATCGCCGATACCAAATTTGAATTCGGCGTGGATCGCACTGGCACGCTGATGTTGATCGATGAGGCCCTCACACCCGACTCATCGCGCTTCTGGCCGGCCGATACCTGGCGCGTCGGCAGCAGCCCGCCGTCGTTTGATAAGCAGTACGTGCGCGACTATCTGGAGACCCTGGACTGGAACAAGCGCGCACCCGGGCCGCACCTGCCCGCTGCGGTTATCGAGCGCACGGGCGAAAAATACCGCGAAGCACTGCGACGCCTGACGGGGCCGGAGCTCACGGCCCCGTGACGCTCACTCCCCGGCGATGGTCATGGCGTCAATCAGCAGCGAGCCGGTGCGAATCGCGCCCTGCATATCAACGTCTGTGCCAATCGCCACGATCGCGCGCAGCATCTGGCGCAGGTTGCCCGCGATCGTGAGTTCATGCACCGGATAGGCGAGCGCGCCGTTCTCGACCCAGAAGCCGCTGGCGCCGCGCGAATAGTCGCCCGTGACGCCGTTGACCCCCTGCCCCATGAGCTCGGTCACGTACAGTCCACGACCCATGAGCGCGAGCAATTGCTCGAAGCTGCCGCTGTTCTGGCTCGCGCCTGCGCGCGCCGCTGCGAGCAGCAGATTGTGAATGCCGCCGGCATTGCCCGTAGTGTGCAGGCCGAGTTTGCGCGCCGAGTAGCTGCCCAATACATAGCCCTGCAACACTCCGGCGCGCACCAGCTCGCGATCGCGCGTCGCCACGCCCTCGGCATCGAACGGGCTGCTGGCGAGCGCCTGCGGCAGGTGCGGGCGCTCCACGATATCGAGGAAGCTGGGGAAGATCTGCTGGCCGGCGGCCTCGAGCAGAAACGAGGCACGCCGATATTGGCTGGCGCCACGAATCGCGCCGATGAAATGCCCGTATACGCCGCGCGCGAGTTCCGGAGCAAACAGCACCGGGGCTCGCCGCGTAGACAGCCTGCGAGCGCCGAGGCGCCGCAGCGCACGGCGCGCCGCGTGCCGCCCGATGGCCGCTGCATCCTCGAGCCCCTCGGCGCGGCGCGCGACCGAATGCCAGTAATCGCGCTGCATTTCCTCGCCTTCTTCTGCGACCAGCGCACAGCTGATGCTGTGGCTCGTGCTCGGATAGCCTTCCAGAAAACCATGACTGTTACCGTAGACGCGCACGCCGCTGTGGGTATTGACGCTCGCGCCATCGGAGTTTTTCAGCCGCGCATCGCTCTGGAGCCCGGCTGCCTCACAATCACGGGCCAGCGAGATGGCCTGCTCGGGCGCAAGCTCCCACGCATGGTATAGATCCAGATTCGGCACTTCGCGCGCCAGCGCCTCGGGCTCGGCCAGGCCGGCAAACTCATCCGCCGCCGTGTAGCGTGCGATCGCCGCGGCCTTCTGCACGGTCTCGCGCACGGCATCTGGCCGCAGATCCGCCGTGCTCGCCGAACCCTTGGCCTGGCCAAAATACACGGTCACCGCCAGCCCGCGGTCGCGGTGGTATTCGATGGTATCGACCTCCCCGAGCCGCACCGTCGCACTCAGGCCGCGCTGCAGGCTGGCATCGGCCTCGGCCTGAGTCGCCCCGGCCGTGCGCGCCAGCGTCAGCGCGAGGCCCACGACTTCTTTGAGCTCATCGATTCGCGAAGTATCGACGCTCTGCGACATGCTTGGTTTCCTCCAGGGCGGCGCAGGCGTGGCGCCGAAGCAACCGACCTCATCGTGTGCGATGATCGTGCGTTGAATTGTAGCAGCGTGTCGCACGCGCCCCGGCGCAACACATGAACCATCCCAGTCCGCCCGATACCCGGGCATCACTGCGGGAGCAGCGGCCGAGCCGCTCGGCGCGCAAGCGCACCGCCGAGGCCGTGCAGCGACTCGGCGAGCGCTTGCTCTTGCTCAAGCCGCAGCAACTGCGGCAGCTGGAACTGCCGCCAATCCTGCTCGAGAGTATTCTGGAGACGCAGACCCTGCGCAGCCGCGCAGCGCATGCGCGCGCGCGCCAGTATATTGGCCGCCTCATGCGTGCGATCGATCCGCTGCCGATCGAGCGTGCACTGGCGGCGCACGCGCCGGCCGGGCGAGCCCGAAATGCTAAGATGCCGCGATGAAAGCGCGGGTCGGCATCATCATGGGATCGAAGTCAGATTGGGAGACCATGAGCGCGGCTGCGGAGAGTCTCGAGCAACTCAACGTGGCCTACGAGACGCGCGTGGTCTCGGCGCATCGCACGCCGGACCTGCTGTTTGAATACGCCGCGGGCGCCGCCGGGCGTGGCCTCGAGGTGCTGATAGCCGGGGCTGGCGGGGCTGCGCATCTGCCCGGCATGACTGCGTCCAAGACCGCGCTGCCCGTACTCGGTGTACCGGTGCCTACGCGCGCCTTCAATGGACTGGACTCGCTGTTGTCGATCGTGCAGATGCCGGCCGGGATACCGGTGGCCACTTTTGCGGTCGGCAGCGCCGGTGCGACCAACGCCGCGCTGTTCGCGGCGGCGATCCTGGCGTTGCGTGATGCAACCATCGCCGCGGCGCTGCAGCGCCACCGTGAGGCGCAGACGGCCGCGGTGCTGGCCCGCCCCGATCCGCGCCCAGCGGGCTGAGCGCAACGCGCGCGCATGAGCGCCGGTCCGTGACTATTGGCGTGGTCGGCGGCGGCCAGCTCGGCGCGATGCTCGCGCTTGCCGGCTATCCGCTCGGCCTGGATTTCCTGTTCCTCGATCGCAGTGCCGCGACGCCCGCGGGCCGCATTGCGCCGATCCTGACCGGTGACTTCGCCGACCGTGCGCTGCTGCGACAACTCGCCGAACGCAGCGATGTCATCAGCTTCGATTGGGAGAATGTATCGGTCGAGGCTTTGCGCGCCGCGACCCGCCACACCCGCACGCGCATCGCCCCACCGCTGCGCGCGCTCGCGGCCGCGCAGGACCGTCTGGCCGAGAAGCGGACATTTGAGCGCCTTGCGATACCGACAACGCTTTTCGCGCCGGTCGACTCGCGCGCGATGCTCAAGCGGGCCGTCGCGCGCATCGGCCTGCCAGGTGTGCTCAAGACGCGACGTCTGGGCTATGACGGCAAAGGCCAATGCGTGCTGCGCAATCGCGGCGACATCGAGGCGGCCTGGCAGCAACTGGGCAGCGCCCCGCTGTTATACGAGCAGTTTGTGCCCTTCGATTATGAGGTGTCGCTGATCGGCGTACGCGCACGCGCTGGCGCGACGGCATTTTATCCACTCAATCGCAACTATCACGTCGATGGCATTCTGCGCCTCACGCTGGCGCCGTGCGCGGCGCCACGGCTGGAGCGCGCGGCGGCCACGCATGTGCGGCGTGTGCTCGAAGCGTTCCGTTACGTGGGCGTCCTGGCCGTCGAATTCTTTGTGCACCGGGGTCGCTTGATTGCTAACGAAATGGCGCCCAGGGTCCACAATTCCGGTCACTGGACTATCGAGGGGGCTGTCACGAGCCAGTTCGAGAATCATCTGCGCGCGATTGCGGGGCTGCCGCTCGGCAGCACCCGCGCGCTCGGTCACGCCGCCATGATCAACCTGATCGGTCGGATGCCCGCGCGCGCCGCGCTGCTGGCCGAAGCCGGCCTGCACCTGCACGAATATGGCAAAGAGCCACGCCCCGGCCGCAAGCTGGGCCACTGTACCCTGGTGGAGTCGAGCGAGCGCCTGTGTAAGGCCCGCGCCACGGGTCTGGTGAGGCGCCTATATCCGCATCTGACATTGAACCCGTAGTATCCTCTAACGCCGATGTATATCGAACTATTCAGACTCAGGGAACTGCCCTTCCGGCTGAGCCCGGATCCGCATTTTCTTTATCTGAGTCAGGCGCATGCGCGCGCCAAGGCTTACATGGAATCGACCGTGTGGTTCACCGACGGCTTCGTCGTGATCACCGGGGAGATCGGTTGCGGCAAGACCACGCTGATCGAGACCTTCCTGCGCGAGCTCGAGAAGGACGTGCTGGTCGCGCAGATCGTGCAGACACAGGTCAACTCGACCGAGTTCCTGCAATCGGTGCTCGTGGCGTTCGGCTTCAAACCCTTCCGCATGAAGAAGGCCGAATTGATCGCGACCCTCAATGATTTTCTCGTCGAGCAGTACAGCGACGGCCGCAAGATCATGCTCGTGATCGATGAGGCGCAGAACTTAAGCCCGCGTGTGCTCGAGGAAGTGCGCATGCTCTCGGGCGTCGAGGCCACGAAGGAAAAGATCCTGCGCATCATCCTGGCCGGCCAGCCCGAGCTCAGTTTGAAGCTCGACTCACCCGAGCTGCAGCAACTGCGCCAGCGCGTGCGGCTGCGCTTCCATCTGCCCGCGCTCACGAACAATGAAACGCACGCCTACATCCTGCACCGGCTCGAAGTTTCTGGCTCGCAGGGACGCGAGATATTTCTGTCCGATACCTATGAGACGATCTTTCGCTATACGGGCGGCGTGCCCCGGCTGATCAACACGCTGTGCGACACCGCCATGCTCTCTGCCTCGGTCAAGGACCGCCCCACCGTGCATCTGGAGGACGTGCGCGCCGCGATCACGGAATTGCAATGGGTCGAATACAGCTCGCCGACCGGCTCACGCCTCGTGAGCATGAGCGAGTCGCAGTCCGGCGACGGTAGCGAGGAGAGCGCAAGCGACCCAAGCGAGGGGGTACCGCTCGCGCGCATTCTGCTGGCCAATGCCGGCCATACGGTCAGCGAGCATGAGCTGTACCCGGGCCGGCTGATTATCGGCCGCACCCCGGCCAACGACGTGCAGATTGACAGCCGCTTCGTCAGCCGCCATCACTGCCAGATCCTGACCACGGCGCAGAGCTGCGTGATCGAAGACCTCAACAGCACCAACGGCATCTATGTGCAGTCCAAGCGCGTGCGCTACCACAATCTCAATGACGGCGATGTGGTATCGATCGGTCAGCACGAGCTGCTCTATATCGATGAGCGCGGCCGCCATCCCCACGGCGTCAACGAGCATCATACCGGCAGCGCCGTGCTGCCCGAGTCGGGCGCGGGCAACGGCGATGCGTCCTGACGGCGCTTAGCCGGTCCCTCCGACCGTGAGCGCATCGATGCGCAGCGTCGGCTGGCCCACACCGACCGGCACGCTCTGTCCATCCTTGCCGCACACGCCGATGCCCTCATCGAGCTTCAGATCGTTGCCGACCATGGACACGCGCAAGAGCACGTCCGGTCCATTGCCCACGAGCGTCGCGCCCTTGATCGCGGGGCCGAGCCTGCCATTTTCGATCAGATAAGCCTCGCTCGTTGAGAAGACGAACTTGCCCGAAGTGATGTCGACCTGGCCGCCGCCAAAATTCACCGCATAGATGCCACGCTGCACCGAGGCGAGTATCTCGCCCGGGTCATGCGCTCCAGCTCGCATGTAAGTGTTGGTCATGCGCGGTATGGTCATGTGCGCGAATGACTCGCGCCGGCCGTTACCGGTGGAGCGGCCGCCCATGAGCCGCGCATTGAGCCGGTCCTGCATGTAGCCGCGCAGCACGCCATCTTCGATCAACGTCGTGCACTGCGTGGGCGTGCCTTCGTCGTCGATGTTGAGCGAGCCGCGCCGCCCGGGCAGCGTCCCATCGTCAACGACCGTGCAGCCGGGTGCGGCCACGCGCTCGCCGATGCGATTGCTGAATACCGAGGTGCCCTTGCGATTGAAATCCCCCTCCAGCCCGTGGCCGATCGCCTCATGCAACAGCACGCCGGGCCAGCCCGGGCCGAGCACCACGGTCATCGTGCCGGCTGGCGCCGGTACGGCCTCCAGATTGACCAGTGCCTGGCGCACCGCCTCGCGCG
>JBEKUL010000118.1:0-9165 GCA_049515055.1 Steroidobacteraceae bacterium
TTCCCAGAAAAAATAGAACAGCAGCGAATCGAGCGCGGCAAACACCCCGATCATGAGCCCTTCCATGAGCAAAAACGCCGCGTAATACTGCGCCGGGCGCTTGTCGACCACGCTCCAGCCGGCAATGATGACAGGCACTGTCATGAAGGCGGTCAGCACGATCAGCGGCAGTGAGATGCCGTCGACCCCGAGGTAATACTGCGCATGCAGCGTCGTGATCCAATCGGTACGCTCGACGAACTGGAATCGCGCAGTGCCATTGCTGAAGCCCATGTACAGCGGCACGCAGGCCGCCAGTGTCAGCAGTGCGCTAAGCAGTGCCGCCCAGCGCGCCAGGCGAGCGCGAGCGTCGCCCAGAGCAAGCGTCAGCAGGCCGCCCGCGATGGGCAGCCAGATTACGACCGACAGCAATCCGATACGCATGCCTTGAGACCTTCGGGAATTTGTTGCGCGGTCTACATCTTGACCAGGAACCAGCCCAGCATCGCGACCAGGCCGATGATCATCCAGAAGGCATAGGAGTATAGAAAGCCCGTCTGAATCTGCCGCGCAAGCAGCGCCAGACGACCGATCGCTCGAGTCGAGCCATTGACCATGGCCCCGTCGATGACGAGCTCGTCCCCGCCGCGCCAAAGGACAAAGCCAAGTGCGCGCGTGAAGGGTTCGATCGCATGCTCGTTGAACCAGTCGAAGTAGTATTTATTGATCAGCAGTCGGTACAGCCAGCTCAGTCGCTGACCGGCCGCATCGGCAAGATCGGGACGTTGCAGCACGAAGTACCAGGCGCCGAAGACTCCCAGTGCCGCCAGCAGTAACGGCAGATCAATGAACTCATGCAGCGTCCAGTCCAACGGACCGTGAAAAGCGGCGCGCGCTGCCTCGAGCGCCTCATGGCCCGGCAATACCTGGATGGCACCGCCGAAGAAGTTCCCATACAGCAGCGGGCCGAGAGCGAAATAGCCGATCAGCAACGACGGTATGGCCAGCGCCACCAGCGGAGCCTTCATGTTCCAGCCCACATCGTGAAAGTGTTCCTGCGCGTGATGATCGAGTCGTTCCGGGCCGTGAAAGGTCATGAACATCATGCGAAAGGTATAGAAGGCTGTGACCAGCACGCTGGCGACCAGGCAAAAATACGCATAGCCGGCCCCGATGCGATGCGACTCTCTGACCACATCGATGAGCGCGGTCTTCGAATAGAAGCCCGAGAACAGCGGCGTACCAATCAGCGCCAGCGAGCCGATCAGCGCGGTCCAGTAGGTCACGGGCATGCGCCGCCGCAGACCGCCCATCTTGCGCATGTCTTGCTCGTGATGCATCGCAATGATCACCGCGCCGGCCGCAAGGAACAGCAGCGCCTTGAAAAACGCGTGAGTCATCAGGTGGAAAATCGCCGCGCTGTAGCCTGAGGCGCCGAGGCCCGCCGTCATGTAGCCGAGCTGCGAGATGGTGGAGTAGGCGATCACGCGCTTGATGTCGTTGTTGACGACACCGACGAGGCCCATGAACAGCGCCGTGGTGGCCCCGATCACGAGCACGAACGAGAGCGCGGCCTCGGAGTGCTCGAACAGCGGCGACATGCGCGCGACCATGAAGATGCCGGCGGTGACCATGGTGGCAGCGTGGATCAGAGCGGAGATCGGCGTCGGACCTTCCATAGAATCGGGCAGCCACACATGCAGCGGTACCTGCGCCGATTTTCCCATCGCGCCGATGAACAGACAGATGCAGATCAGCGTCATGGCGGACCAGCTGTGACCCGCAAACAGCGTCATGGTGTGGCTGGCAATGGCGGGCGCGGCCACGAACGCGTCCCGATAGTCCAGCGATCGGGTGTAATAAAGTATCCCGGCAATGCCCAGTACGAACCCGAAGTCGCCGATACGATTGACGACGAAGGCCTTAAGGCCGGCGCTGATGGCGCTGGGGCGCGTGTACCAGAAGCCGATCAGCAGGTAGGACACCAGCCCGACTGCCTCCCAGCCGAAAAACAACTGCATGAAGTTGTTCGCCATCACCAGCATCAGCATCGAGAACGTGAACAGCGCGATGTAGGCAAAGAAGCGCTGAAAGCCGGGGTCATCGGACATGTAGCCGACCGTGTAGACGTGTACGCACAGCGATACGAACGTGACTACAGCCATCATGAGCGCGCTGAGCCGATCGATCTGAAATCCAACCTGCAGGCGCACGCCGTCGCTCACCAGCCAGGTGTACAGCGTGGTGTCGAAATTCGGCAGATGATCGGCCCACAGCCGCTTGAGCACGTACAGCGACAGCGCGCAAGAGGCGGCGACCGCCGCGATCGCAATGCCTGCAGCCCCGGTGCGTCCGAGCGCCTTGCCCGCAAGTCCCGCGAGCAGCGCGGCGATCAATGGCAGCAGGGGTATGGCCAGAAGCAGATTGGGATTCATGTCGATTCCATGCAGCGTCTCAACCCTTCAGGGTATCGAGCTGCTCGACATTGATGTTGTGCCGCTCGCGAAACACCACGACCAGGATCGCCAGCCCGATGGCCGATTCCGCCGCGGCGACCGTGAGCACGAAGAACACGAAGATCTGCCCGTCCAGGCGGCCCAGGTAATGGGCAAAGGCCACCAGGTTGAAATTCGCCGACAGCAGCAACAGCTCGATGCACATGATCAGCAGCAACACGTTCCTGCGATTGAGGAAGATGCCGGTCACCGAGAGCGCGAACAGTATCGCCGAGAGCGTCAGCATGTGATCAAGCGTGATCATTTGCGCTCCTGGCCGTCCATCTTGATCACCCGCACGCGCTCGCTGGCGCGCACGCCGACCTGCCGCGAGATGTCCTGCACTTTCAGTCCGCGCCGGTGCCGTAGCGTCAGGGAGATCGCCGCCACGATCGCCACGAGCAGCAGCATCGCGGCAATTTCCAGCGGATACGCGTAGGCGCTGTAGAGCAACGCGCCGAGCTCGCCGGTATTGCTGTAGCCAGCCGGCAGGGGTGGTGCACCACGCGTGACGTCGATACCCAGGCGCCGCGTCAGCACTACACCGGCGATCTCGAGCACCACGACGGCGGCGACAAGCACACCGAGCCAGGCGTAACGGGTGAAGCCGCGGCGCAACTCCTCGATATCGATGTTCAGCATCATCACCACGAACAGGAACAGCACCATGACCGCACCCACATACACCAGCACCAGCACGATGGCGAGAAACTCCGCCTCGATCAGCAGCCAGAGAACCGCGCTGGTGAAGAAGCACAGCACCAGGCACAAGGCCGAATGCACCGGATTGCGCGACAGGATCACGCCCAGTGCTGATGCGAGCAGCACGGTGGCGAAGGCGTAGAACAGAATCAGCGGCAGCAAGGCAATGCCTTTAGCGGTAGCGTGCGTCCGCGCTTTTGTCAGAGCCGATCATGGCCTCATAGCGCTCACCGATCGACAGCAATTTGTCTTTGTTCATGATGTTCTCACCGCGATGCTCCATGTGATACTCATGGATCCTGGTCTCCACGATCGCATCGACCGGACAGGCCTCCTCGCAGAAGCCGCAGTAGATGCATTTGAACAGATCGATGTCGTAGCGCGTGGTGCGGCGTGTGCCGTCCTCGGCCACGTCCGAGTCGATCGTGATTGCGAGTGCCGGACAGACCGCCTCGCACAACTTGCAGGCGATGCAGCGCTCCTCGCCGTTCGGATAGCGTCGCAACGCGTGCAGCCCCCGAAAGCGCACCGACTGGGGCGTCTTCTCTTCAGGGTATTGCACCGTCACCTTGCGCCGGAACAGCGAGCGTGCGGTCACAGACATGCCTTGCAGGAGCTCGGTGAGCAGGAAGGTCTTGATCGGGTTGACGACAGCCATGGTTCCTAAGCCTTCCAGGGACCGATCTTGAATGTGAGCATCAGCGTCTCCACCGCGATCCATACCAGCGTCACAGGAATCAGCACTTTCCATCCCAAGCGCATGATCTGGTCATAGCGGTAGCGCGGGAAGGTCGCGCGAAACCACAGCAGCAGGCACAGCAGCACGAAGATCTTGAGCACCAGCCAGTGCGTGCCCGGCAGCGCCAGAAAGCTCGCGCCGATGAGCGGATAGCCCTCGAAGGGGCTGAGCCAGCCGCCCAGAAAGAACACCGCGGTCAGCGCCGAGATCAGGATCATGTTGGCGTACTCGGCCAGGAAAAACAGCGCAAAGGCCATGCCCGAATACTCGACGTGAAAGCCCGCGACGATCTCCGACTCGCCCTCGGCAACGTCAAAGGGCGCACGATTGATCTCGGCAATGCCCGAGATGAAATACACCAGAAGCATCGGCAGCAGCCAGAACCAGTTCCAGGCCAAGGGGCCGCCATGCTGGCGCGCTATGATGGTGCCGAGATTCAGGCTGCCTGAGACCATGAGCACCCCGACCAGCGCGAAACCCATCGCAATTTCGTAGGCGACCAGTTGCGCGGCCGAGCGCATGGCGCCGAGGAACGCGTATTTCGAGTTC
Organism: Steroidobacteraceae bacterium; assembly: GCA_049515055.1. Lineage (GTDB taxonomy): Bacteria > Pseudomonadota > Gammaproteobacteria > Steroidobacterales > Steroidobacteraceae > FEN-1191. The sequence goes on from JBEKUL010000118.1 coordinate 4,465, forward strand.
GATGACCAGCCGGCCAGGATGATGCCGTAGACACCCATCGAGGTCAGCGACAGCACGTACAGCAGACCGGCATCCACGTTCGCGATAGCGTAGTTCGGTGCGAGTGGCACTACGGCCCAGGCGGCGAACGCCGGGATCAGCGTGAGCGCGGGCGCCAGACTGAACAACACCTTGTTGGCGCGCACCGGCACCACGACCTCTTTGATCAGCAGTTTGATCACGTCGGCGAACGGTTGACCCAGTCCGGCCGCAAAGCCGAACAAGGTCACGCGGTTGGGCCCGATGCGCATCTGTATCCAGCCGATGAGCTTGCGCTCCCAGAGCGTGAGCAATGCGACTGAGATGATCAGCACCACTGCCAGCAGCAGCGTGATCACGGTCGAGTGCGCGTAATACGGCAGCGCCGACCAGGCGGCATTGAGCGCACTCACGTCGCGGCTCCGGCGTAGATCTGACTGGGTGCGCGCCCGTCGGCGGTACGTCGCAGCGCGCGGGCACGGCGCAGTACCGGGTCGATGTCGTACATCCCCAGGTCAATCACGGGCTCTGCTCGCGTCGTCGGCCCGGACACGCCGGCGAGGAAGCGCTGCGCGGACGCAGCAGTCGGCACGCTCGGTGCGGCCTCGAGGCGCGCTTTGAGCTCATCGCGCACCTGCTCGGAGGTTTGATAGTCGAATGCAGGCAGATCCAGCAGATTGCCCAGCACTCGCAGGATCTTCCAGGCCGGCCGCGCGGCGCCGAGGGGCTTGGCCGCCCCGCTCTGACTTTGCCAGCGTCCCTCGAGGCTCACGTAGGTCCCTGCGGTCTCAGCAAAGCTGCCAGCCGGCAACAGAACCTGTGCGATGCGCTTCATGTCCGCGCTCGCAAAGGCGCCCACGGCCACGACAGCGCGCGATTTCGCGAGTGTATCGAGTGCACCGGGCAGCGCCGCATCGGCCCAGGGCTCACAGTGCATGATCAAATACGCGGGCAGGGCCTGCTCGAGCATCGTGCGCGCGTCCAGGCCGGGAGCAACTCGCGCCGCCCCCGCAGGACCCCGATGCGGCAGCACACCGGCCAGATATGCGCCCGCGGCGTTACCACCTTCAGCCAGCTCACCGTAACTGGCGCCCGTCACGGCCGCGAGCGCTCGGGCCAGCGCCCGCAATTCGCTGTAGTGGCCGCTGCGCAGGCTCAACGCCCCGAGCCAGATGGCGCGGGGCGCGTCGCTTTTGAGCGCCTTGGCGATCGCACGATGCGCCGCTGCCGGCTTCGCGCCTTCAAGCAGTGTCTCCAGCCCGGCGGGCGCGGCCGCATTACCCAGGGCCGCGCGCAATACTGCGGCGAGCTCGGCGACATCGCGCCCGTCCGGCGCGGTCAAATACTGCGACACGCTGAAGTAATATTCGAAAGGCGCCGGGTTGATGAAATGAATCTTCGCGCCGCGCAGGCTCGCCTTGCGCACCCGATGCGCAATCAACGGCAGCTCGTGCCGCAGATTCGAGCCGATCACGAGCAAGGCGTCCAGCTCATCGATCGCAGCGACCGGCAATCCCAGCTCAGGGGCGAGCGCATCGGCCGCCTGGTCGCGAAAATCGCGCTGGCGCAGCCGATGATCGATGTGCGCGCTGCCCAGGCCGTCGGCCAGGCGCGCGAGCAGGTAGAGCTCCTCGAGTGTGCTGGAAGGATGGGCCAGCAATCCGATGCCGCCGGCCTCGCCGGCGCCGCTGCGCAGCGCCTCGGCCGCCGCCTGCAGCGCCACATCCCATGCCACCTCGCGCCAGCTGCCATCGGCTTGCCGCAGCTGCGGCGCCAGCAGCCGATCCTCACTGTAGATGCCTTCATAACTGAAGCGGTCGCGGTCGGCGATCCAGGTCTCGTTGATCTGCTCACAGTGGCGCGGCACCACTCGCATGAGCCGACCGCGCAGCACATGGCCGTACAGCTGCGTGCCGACACCATCGTGCGGGGAGATCAGCGGATACTGCGTCATCTCCCAGGCCCGGGCGCGATAACGAAACGGCTTGCTGTTGAGTGCTCCGACCGGGCACAGATCGATGATGTTGCCCGACAGCTCATGATCGACGCTGTGCTCGATAAAAGTACCGATCTCCATGTGCTCGCTGCGGCCCGTGGCGCCCATCTCCTGGATGCCGGCCACATCGAGCCCGAAGCGCACGCAGCGCGTGCAATGAATGCAGCGCGTCATGTCCGTGGATACCAGCGGTCCGAGATTCTTGTCCTTGACGACGCGCTTGCGCTCGACGAAGCGCGAGACATCGCGGCCGAATCCGAGGGCCAGATCCTGCAGCTCGCACTCCCCGCCTTGATCGCAGATGGGGCAGTCGAGCGGGTGGTTGATCAGCAGGAATTCCATTGTGGCACGCTGTGCACCGATCGCTTTGGGCGAGCGCGTGTGGATCTTCATGCCCTCCGCGATCGGCGTGGCGCAGGCCGGTAAGGGTTTGGGCGCCTTCTCGACCTCGACCAGGCACATGCGGCAGTTGGCTGCGACCGACAGCTTCTCGTGGTAACAGAATCGCGGGATATAAATGCCCGCACGATCCGTCACGCGCATGATGAGCTCGTTCTTGGGCGCCTTGATCGCGACCCCGTCGACCTCGATGTTGACCAGCTCCTCGCTCATGCGCTCACGCGCTGCGCATCGACGATGCTGCGTCCGCCGTGCTCGATCATGTATTCGAACTCGCCACGAAAGTGTTTGAGAAAACTCTGCACGGGCCACGCGGCCGCATCGCCCAGACCGCAGATCGTGTGCCCCTCGATGCGATTGGCCACATCCAGCAGCAGGCCGAGGTCAGCGCTGCGGGCCTCGCCGTCCAGAATGCGCTTGAGGGTACGATAGAGCCAGCCCGTGCCCTCGCGACAGGGCGTGCACTGTCCGCACGATTCCGCCGTGTAGAAGCGCGCCAGGCGCGCGAGCACGCGCACCATGCAGGTCGTCTCATCCATCACGATCACGGCCGCCGAGCCGATACCCGAGCCGACCGCCTTGAGCGAGTCATAGTCCATGTTGGTACGGAGCATGATCTCGCCCGGCACGACCGGGACCGATGAGCCGCCCGGGATCACGGCCTTGAGCGCTCGACCCTCCAGCACCCCGCCGGCGAGCTCGAGCAGCTCGGCAAACGGAATGCCGAGGGGCAGTTCGAAATTACCCGGACGATTGACGTGGCCCGTAACCGAGAAAATCACGGTGCCGCCCGAATTCTTCGGCCCGAGCCCGGCAAACCATTCCGCTCCGCGGCGCAGAATCGTCGGTACGGAGGCGATGCTCTGGGTGTTATTGATCGTGGTCGGCATGCCGTACAGGCCGAAGGCGGCTGGAAATGGCGGCTTGAAGCGCGGCTTGCCGGTCTTGCCTTCGAGCGAGTCGAGCAGCGCCGTCTCCTCGCCGCAGATATAGGCGCCGGCACCGACAAAGGTGTGCAGATCGAAGTCGACGCCGGAACCCAGGATGTTCTTGCCGAGCAATCCCGCCTCGTACGCTTCCTGCAGCGCGGCCTCGAAGCGCGGCACGGGCTCGGCCAGGAATTCGCCGCGGATGTAGTTGTAGCCGACCGTGGCGTTCATGCAATAGCCGCCGATCGCCATGCCCTCGATCAGCGCATGCGGGTTGTAGCGCAGGATATCCCGATCATGGCAGGTGCCGGGCTCGCTCTCGTCCGAGTTGCACACCAGGTACTTCTGCATAGTCGCGTTGCGCGGCATGAAGCTCCATTTCACGCCCACCGGAAAGGCGGCGCCGCCGCGCCCGCGCAATCCCGAGGCCTTGATCTGCTCGAGCAGCTGCTCGCGCGGCGTGCGCTCGGCGAGGATCTTTCTCCAGGCCTCGTAGCCGCCGATACGCTGATAAGTCTGCAACGTCCACGGCTGCTCATACTTGAGCGGCTCGAAGCAGGTCAGATTGAGTTTCTCGTTCCAGGCTGTCAACGGCGGTCCTTATTGCAGCTCAGTCGAGCTCGGCCAGGATCTGATCGATCTTCTCGTGCGTGAGATGCTCATGATAGACGTGATCGAGCATGAGCATGGGCGCACCGGTGCAGGCCGCCAGACACTCCTCTTCGCGCTTGAGATAGATGCGGCCGTCCGTGGTGCTTTCACCGGCGCGGATGCCGAGCCTGTTCTCCAGATACGCGAGCACCTCCTCTCCGCCGCGCAACATGCAGGAAATATTCGTGCACACGCTCAGGTGATGGCGCCCGCAGGGCCGGGTCTCGAACATGGAATAGAAGCTCGCCACCTCGTAGACCTGGATGGGCGGCAGTTGCAGATACACAGCGATCGCATCCATGAGCTCGACGCTCAGGTGGCCCCGGTTCTGCTCCTGCGCCGCGCGCAGCGCCTCGAGCACGGCCGAGCGCTGCTTGCCCTGCGGAAACTTGGCCACCCAGTGATCGATATGCGCGCGCGTGTGCTGCGAGAGCAGCTCCACGTTGCCCGGTGCGGTGCTCATCAGCGATCGATCTCCCCGAATACCAGGTCCTGCGTACCAATGACGGCCACCACATCGGCGAGCATGTGACCGCGCACCATCTCGCCCAGCGCCGACAGGTGCGCGAATCCGGGCGCGCGGCATTTGACCCGGTATGGCTTATTGGCGCCGTCGGACACCAGGTAGACGCCGAACTCGCCCTTGGGCGCCTCGACCACGTTGTAGGCCTCCCCTTCGGGCACGCAGTAACCCTCGGTCATGAATTT
>JBEKUL010000119.1:0-15168 GCA_049515055.1 Steroidobacteraceae bacterium
CCGGCAGAACACCATCGGCGTGTCGCTTACAGGCACGCGCGTAAAAACCCGTTCCATCGGCAGGTCCGTATAGGAGGCCACCAGTGTCAGCGGGGCCTCGCTCGCTCCTTGTGCGATCACGTGCACGCGCTTGACTGCGCCGATCACGCGCGGTACGTCCTCCAAACCACGCAGCAGCGGATGCGGATGTCGCAGAGTCAAATAGGAGTTGGTCACCCTCTCGTCGACTTGGCCTGCGAAGCAGCAGCCAAACAGATCGGCGAGTCCGAAATCAACACGACGCGTACCCGATTCGTCATAGAGCGAGGTCTGGTGAGTGGCCACGAGACGTCCCCCACGCGCCACATAGTCGCGCAATTGCTGGCACTGAACCAGCGAGAGTCGCTCGATATTGGGCAGTATGAGGACTCGATAGCGATCCAGCAGCTCTGTATCCAGCGCGCGATCGTAGATCATCTGGAACGGGATGCGCGCTTCGATGAGAGCCTGATAGTAGCCATTGACGTAGTCAGCGGGACTTCCCGCGTCGCTGTCCGCAGACGCTGCATTGAGTTGATCGGCCCCGACAAGCATCGCAACGCGCGCGAGGTTGGCGGTATTGCGCAGGTAGCGTTCGTTCTTCCAGTGCCAGTCGTAGATGCGTGCCACCACGGGCATCCAGCGCCGGTCGATTGGCTTGGCGTTGAATTTGACCACCCACGGCCTGAATCCCTGCGCCATGCCGCTGGCGACCCAGGCCCTGATCTCCGCTTCGCTCTGCACGGAGTCCTTCCAGCGGTACGCTTCCTCGAGTCCCACGCTGAAGATGCCGCAGATCGGCTTCTCGCCCATTGTCATGCGGCAAATCTTGGCGTGCTTGCCGTTTTCCCACGGCGCAATCACGCCCCGCCGTGCCTGACTGTCCGAGCACAGTAGCGGCGTAAAATCGGCGTAAGTCTTGAGATCGCGAGTCGGGCCGCCAACGCCGTTAGGAATGAGGAACGCGTTGGGATTGATCGCACGGATTGCAGCGTTCCATAGCTTCGCCAGTTCGAGCAGGCGCGCTGTGCACCAGTCGGAATAGGCGCGCTGTAAGGGCGAGTCGGCGCTCTCGGTCTCCGGGATTTCCCGACCGCTTGCTGCCCGGAACAAAGTTCGGCAGGAGTCGCAGAAGCATCGCGACTGCGTCGCCCACCGATTGGTGAAAATGGCGTCAACTTGGTACATCTGCACGATCTCGCGCATCACGCTGGTGATGAACTCAAAGTTATAGCCACCGAGCGCGCAGTTCATATAAAGGTCTGAAGACGCGAAATAGTGCTGGGCGCTGCCGTCGGAGCGACGCGCAACCCATTCCGGATGCGCCGCCAAGACGTCCTCGCGGAAACCACCGGGCTCCACGCGCGCAATCACATTCATGCCCAACGCCCGGCAACCCGCCACCATCACGCCAAAGGCGTCGATCTGATCGACACCCGGGGCACGCGTGTGCAGTGGAATCTTGGTCGGATAGTAGGCCGTGAATCCGCCGGCGCTCAGGCAGGCGCCATCGGCGTGAATGCGCTTGAAGTAATCCAGCCAGAACTGCGGGTCGAAATTACCGGGATCATCATCGGTGAACGCAAGCTGCGCCCAGCGCATGGGACGCTCCTGCCATGCGCCGCCCGTGATGGCCGTGGGCGCTGAACGTCGTGCGGTTGATTTGGCCGTCAGACTCATGAGCGATGACAAGGTGCCGAGCGCAGTGACTGCGCCCTGAAGCACTGTGCGACGAGAGACTGACCGAGGCACTTTTGCTTTTTTCATTCCATTGCCTCTCCTCTCAGACACAGACTCGCCCGATGCCGGGGACCGATGCCGGGTTCGAAGTCGTGATGAAAGCGCTTACTGGATGGTCATCTTGTCGAGCGCCTCGCCGCCGGTCGGCAGTGGGGTATCGCTCGACTTGAACCCATTGACCTGCAGTACATAGGCGACGATGTCGGCATAGACCTCGTCCTGCAGCGAAGCGGGCGCGGCTGGCGGCATTGTCCTGGAATGATCATAAAACGCCCGCACAGTCTGGCCGACCCATTTATTGCGGAAGTACTCGCCCCCCAGCGGCGGAGCGAACGTACCATTGGTCAGAGTGTTGCCGTGGCAAACCGCGCAATTGGAATTAAAGGCGCTCTTGCCTGCGGCGGCCTGGGCGGCGGTGAATTGCGGCATGATTCCGGCGCCCATGCCAGGCTGCGTGGGGGCGCTCATCTGACTGGCACGGCTCGGTTCAATTGGCGCACCGGTGCCCTCGCCCACGTAGGTAAAGACGAGTATCGCGCCGGGATTCTCCACCTTGCTGGCCATGCCGCCAGCCAGCGCTTCGAGGAGTCCGCTGTTATCAGTGGCGATGTAAAGAGTCCTGCCATTCGGACTGATGGCCAGGTCCCGAAGACGATTTTCGGACTGGAAGTAGCGCGAAAAGTGCCCGGCCGCTGCCTTACCGTCGGCGCTCAGCGGTAGCACATAAAGTGAGCCGCGCTTGAGGGTCGTGATCAATAAAACCTTGTCCCAGCCGGGAATGCCTTTGCCCCTTGAGGCATAGTAATGGACGCTGGAGGGGGCCACTGTCGGCCAGCAGATCACATCGGCGCCCTTGCAGACGGCGTCATGGAAATTGAAACCAGTTGGCACGGTGAACATAGTTGCAATCGGATCCACGAAAGGCTCTTTGTAGGCCGATTCGGGTTCGCGTGGCACAGAAGGGTCGATAACGATATCGCTGAAGGTGAGCTGCGAGCACGGTGTGGAGGCATCTGCCCAGCGGGCGTATTCGTAGGCCTTATCGTCTTTGAAACCGGCGACATTAGGCCAGCCGTAGTTGGAACCTGACTTCAGAATATTGATTTCGTCGTCCGTCTTCGGTCCGTGTTCGGAGGCATAGAGTGTGCCGTCAGGACCGAAGTCGAGGCCCTCGACATTGCGATGGCCGTAGGTGTAGACGTGACTGACCACACCGTGCAGTTTCGGATTGTCGCTGGGTATCGAGCCGTCCAGGTTCAGACGCAGCGATTTGCCCATATAAGCGGAGTAATCCTTACGATTGACCTCGTCCTGGGTCGGCAGGCGCTGCGACTGTATGGGCAAGCAGAAATTGCCGAGTTGATCGTGGCCCCCATCGCCAATAGTAAAGTACAGCTTCTGGTCCGGACCGAACCTGAGCCGTCCGGAAACGTGATCATTACCGACTGGCAATCCGGTGATCAGCTCGACGGGTTTCGACAGCGTGCCAGTCGCCTTGTCGTAAGTCAGGCGCACGATCTTGCTGTAGAAATTGTGATACGGACTGGCCGGATCCGGGAACCACGGATTGGGTTCCTTGCTTCGGTCCACGTAGGTGTACGCGACATAGACGTAGTCGTGGCCGAACATGCGCAGCAGTCGCGGGTGCAGCGCCATGCCCAGCAGACCATCCTGGGCACCGGGCGCGGAAACCTCATCGATAGTGATTGCAACGCTTTTCTGGCCGCTGACTGGATCGATTCGAGAGATCCGTTTGCCGGTGCGCTCGGTCACCCAGAGCATGTTGTCGGGCCCCCACGTCAGCTCCCACGGCCCAGCCAGCCCGGATATCAGCACACTCCTGCGGAACTCCTTCGTTCCTCGCAAGACTGATTCCGGTCCTTCCTGGGCCACAGCGAGCCCTAGCAACAGCAATGTCATCGACACGGCCGCCGCGCAAGCGATTTTATTCATTGAGCCTGACTCCGTATGACGGTAACGTGTGTATGACTGCTTATCAGTAACCGTCTGCCGACGGGGCTATTTTATCAAAGCACGCGGCGCCGCGCGTCCTGGCCTCTAAATTTTCTTCATCAATACCAACCGGCTCGTCAGATATCGCAGTTCGCCGAGTGATCACACTCAATACTGGCCAAGTGGGGGCGCAACGATGAAATACGAGCACCGAGCGACACTGCCTGGTGGCTAGCAACTGGAGCACGGCGGCAGCGGCTCTGTCAGCCACAACACTGGCGGCAATTGCGCTGGTGTCGGCGCAGGCTTCTGCCGCTGGCAACGCGCACGCGGCAGCACCATTGCCGCAGCTGGTGGAGCGCGCCGGCCGGCGCGCGCTCATGGTCGATGGCGCGCCCTACCTGAGCCTCGGCGCGCAGGTGAACAACTCCAGCAATTGGCCCTCCGAGCTGCCCCGGGTGTGGCCCGCGGTTGAATTGCTGCGCGCCAATACGGTGGAGATACCGGTGGCCTGGGAGCAGATCGAGCCGCGTGAAGGTCAGTTTGATTTCTCCTATGTGGATACTCTGCTTGCGCAGGCGCGTGAGCATCAGCTGCGTCTGGTGCTGCTGTGGTTCGGCACCTGGAAGAACAACAACCCGAACTACACTCCTGCCTGGGTAAAGTTCGATAATCAGCGCTTTCCCCGGGTGATCGATGGCCGCGGGCGGATCAGGAACTCGCTCTCGCCGCTGGCGCGCAGCACGCTGGATGCGGATCGAACAGCCTTCGCCGCGTTACTGCGCCATCTGCGTCAGATCGATGAGGCGCGCACAGTGCTGATGGTGCAGGTCGAGAATGAAACTGGCACATACGGCAGCGTACGCGACTACTCACCTATAGCTCAGCGCGCGTTTCAAGCTCCGGTTCCGGCGGCGCTGCTGAGCGCGCTGAAGCGCACCTCAGTGAAGGGGATGAGCTGGAGGCAGGTATTTGGAGCTGATGCGGACGAGTTCTTCCACGCCTGGTCGATTGCGCAGTTCGTCAATGCCGTGGCTGAGGCCGGCAAGGCGCAGTATGCGTTGCCGATGTATGTCAACGCGGCATTGCGCGATCCGATCAATGCGCAGGACCCTCTCACTTATTCCAGCGGCGGACCCACGCACAACGTGCTCGATATCTGGAAGGCCGCGGCCAAGGCCATCGATATGATCAGTCCGGATATCTACGATGCGCACTACGACTTTTGCATGGCGGTTCTGGACCACTACGAGCGGCCCGACAACGCTCTGTTCGTGCCGGAGATCGGCAACAAACCGGTGTTTGCGCGCTACCTGTATTCGATCCTTGGGCGCCACGCGATTGGTTACTCTCCCTTTGGCATCGATTTCACGAATTACTCGAACTACCCGCTGGGTACCCGCACGATAGGTGCCGAGATGATCGAGCCGTTCGCGGTGAACTACCGCGTGCTCGCGCCCATGGCACGAGTGTGGGCGCGACTGGCCTTTGAGAGCGAGACCTGGGGGGCCTCGGAGCAGGATTCGCGCGCGCCACAGCAACTTGATCTGGGTCGCTGGCACGCCACTGTTGAATTCAATCGCTGGCAGTACGGCGCTACTAACGAGCGTCCGGTCGGCCCGCTGGGCCCAGACGGCGGCGTGCTGGTGGCGCGTCTCGGGGCCGACGAGTATCTGCTGATCGGCCACAACGCCCGCATTTCGTTTACCGCGGCCGATCAGGCCGGCATCCATGGATCGCTGTTCAATCGGGTAGAAGAAGGCCACTACGACGAGCATGGCCAATGGGTCTTAGAGCGGCTATGGAACGGTGATCAGACCGACTTCGGACTGAATTTCACGTCTGAGCCGCAGGTTCTACACGTCAGTCTGGGCGTCTACTAAGGCTTCTTCGTGTCATCGATAAAGGGCGTGCGCCCTATCCAGATAGTCGATGCTGCAAATCGTTGCGAAAGAAAGCATTGAGTTCATTGCCCGAATACGCATCGACGAAACCGGTGAATATGCCTTGCTCCGCAAGCAACGTCGCGGCGCGCGCGAATGCACCCCACGCGCAGCGTGCTAGCGCCCCACCGACACTGACGCGACGAACGCCGAGCGCTGCCAGCTGCGCTAGCGTCAGTTCGCTCGCCCAGCCGATGAGCACATTCACCGGATGTGGCGCGACGCCAGCAACGACTGCTGCAATTTGATCCCGTGTACGCAGACCCGGCGCATACAGGCAGTCGGCGCCTGCGCTCGCGTAGGCTTTGAGCCGTACGATGGTTTCGTCAAGATCGGTTTGACCGACCAGAAAGCATTCCGCACGTCCGACCAGAAGCGCATCGCCGCCGCCTTCATCGATGGCCTTTCGCGCCGCCCGCATTCTCTCGACTGCTGTACTCAGATCATAGAGCGGCCGCGCTGGGTCGCCCGTCGAATCTTCGATCGAAAGTCCAGCCACACCGCTCTCAAGCGCTAATCGCACGTTGCGTGCCACACCTGCCGCATCGAGCGCATAACCGCTTTCAAAGTCCGCGTTTACAGGCACCTCAGTGCTCGCGACCAGGGATTGCAGATGCCCGAGTGCGCTGCTGAGCGAGACCCCGCCATCTGGCTGCCCCTGTGACCAGGCGAAACCGGAGCTCGTCGTGGCCAGCGCCTTGAAGCCGAGACCCTGCAGGAAACGCGCGCTGCCCAGGTCCCACGGATTAGGAATAACGAAGCATCCTGCCTCGTGCAGCTGGCGAAACGTGCGTCGCTTGTCGGCAACGCTGGGACGCGTCTCGGTCATTATGGTCTTCCTGAGTTACCGGCACGCGGCATCTCGGAAGCCGCCTCTATGCCGCCAAATCCTTTGTATCCAGCGCCTGCAGCACCTTCTTGTGCTCCTCCAGCAAGGAATCCAGCAGCAGACACGCATCCTCCAGCTTTCCGCTCGCAGCCGCAAGCTCCACTTCCTTGCAGATATCAGCAAAGACATTGGCGCCGACGTTCGCACTGGCCGATTTGAGCGCATGTGCCGCCTGCCGCATCGCTTCCGAGTCCTGACTCAAGGCCGCGGCGGTTAAGGCATCAGTGAGCGCGATTGAGCTGGAGGCGTAGAGCCCCAGCACTTTGACCAGCAGATTTGGACGACCCGGGCGGTTCAGCGCACGGATGCGATCGAGCACACGCTGATCCAGGACCACGTCGCCGGATTTATCGGCAGCGGCCCCGGGCTCGGTGACCGGCGCGCTCTGAATCGGCGGCACGCTGTCCGAAACGCACGATTCCAACACCTGGAAGAGCTGATCGATAGTAAAGGGCTTGCTCAGGTAGCGGTCCATGCCGGCCGCATAACACTTCTCGGCATCCCCGCTGAGGGCGTTGGCGGTCAGCGCCACGATTGGCGTGCGCGCGCGCTGGTTGGCCACTTCCCATTCACGAAAGCGCGCGGTGCTCGCATAGCCGTCGAGCTTGGGCATCTGGCAGTCCATCAGCACGGCATCAAAGCGCTCCGAAGTGAGTTTCTCCAGAGCCTCCTCGCCGCTCCAGGCACTGACTGTCTCCACGCCAAGGTACTGCAACATCGCCAGCGCGACTTCCTGGTTGACTGCATTGTCTTCGACCAGGAGCACCTTGCCCACCCGCGAGACTCTGCGCTCACGCTCGCCTGCGGAAATGGCCCTGACATTCTCGCCAACCCTTTCGCTACTCCATTCGGCGAACTGGTAGGTCAACAACGAAGCCAGGCATGCCTGCAATTGCAAGCGCCGCACCGGTTTGGTGAGCCAGACCGTAGCGCCGTCGGCGGAGTTGCGCGCCATGGGCGAGGAAGCGGCCGCCGAACCGAGCATCAGCACCGGCATGCCGCGGTACTTGGACTGCGCCCGCACCGTTGCAAGCAGCTCGGTACCATCCATCTCGGGCATCTGCGCATCGATGATCAGGACATCGAACTGCCCACCAAGTGCCTCATCGAGGATCTGAGCGGCCTGGCGCGCTGAGCTTGCCTCGCTGACCAGCACTCCCCAGCTCATCAGATGGTGCCTGATAATGCCGCGAATCGTCGCATTGTCGTCCACCAGCAGCATACGCGAGCGATTGAGCACGGTTGCGCGCCTGTCGCGTTCGACCGCCGCATCCGGCCGCAGCGGAACCGTGAAATAGAATGTTGAGCCCTTCCCGGGCGTACTGCTGACACCGATTTCCCCGTGCATCAGTTCCACCAGCTGTTTGCTGATCGCAAGGCCGAGGCCCGTACCACCGTACTGTCGCGTGGTTGAACTGTCCTCCTGCGCGAAGGATTCGAAGATTGCTGCGCAGTTCTCCGGTCTGATGCCGACACCAGTATCTATGACCTCAAATCGGAAGCCGGAATCCAGGAGCGCGCCGTCGGGCCGCCGAACAACCAGCTTCACTTCGCCTTTGTCGGTGAACTTGACGGCGTTGCTGACCAGATTAACGATAATCTGGCGCAAGCGCTGACCGTCCCCAAGCACGCGCGTGTCGAGATCGGCCGGGATATCGCAGATCAGCTCCAGACCCTTGCTGTGCGCGCGCTCGGCCAGAATGTCCACTGCATCCTCGACGATGTCGCGAACACAGAATGGATCAATGTGCAGCTCGAGCTTACCCGCCTCGATCTTGGAGAAATCCAGAATATCGTTGATGATGTCGAGCAGCGCGCTGCCTGACTGGTGAATGGTCGCCGCGTAGCGGCGCTGCCGCGCATCGAGCGTGGTCGACTGACGCAGCAACTCCGCCATGCCGAGTACGCCATTCATTGGAGTACGGATTTCATGGCTCATTCGAGCCAGAAATTCGCTCTTGGCACGGCTCGCGCTCTCGGCGCGCTCTCGCGCCTCCTGCGCCTGGGAGACCGCAACATCCAGATCTACGGTACGCTCACGCACGCGCTTTTCGAACTCGTTCTGATGCATGCGCAGCACCAGATGATTGCGCTCCAGCTCTGAGAGCGCCTCGTTCAATGCATCGATGATCGTCCCCAACTCATCGTCAACCTGCTTGCGGGCACGGATTGAGAACTGGCGGCCCACCGAAATCTTGCGGGCGAACTGCGCCAGATCCCGTAGCGGACGTGAGACTGTGCGCAGTAGCGGATACGACAGGCACGCGACCAGCACGGACACCAACAGCGCTATCCCCAGATTCAGCGCCACATGTGGCAGCAGCGCAGAGATGGGCGGCGTCTGCGCCTCAATCTGCAGCGAACCAATGCGTCGCCCATCAATAATCAGTGCCTCGCGTACCCGCGCGCGCGTCAGGTCCACAAAATGCACCTGCCCCGGTGGGCCGCCGTGCTTTTGTGTCACGCCCCCGCCCGTGCCCGCGCGCGCTGACGCGGGTTTCGACTCTTTCGTATCTACTATGCGGACTATGACGCCGGCGCCGGCGTACAGATGCGCGAACTCGTTTCCGGTCGCATCGACCAGTGTTGCCGCACGAAAGCCCGATTGCGCGCGCAGCGACTCCAGCGCATCGCGAGCCATGCCTGCATCGGACGATTGCAACGCCTCGGCGGCGTTGTGGGCCACGGCGGCAGCCTGGGACTGCAATTGCACGTCAAACGTGCGCCGCAGCGTCAGGGCCTCATTTGACACCTGCAGCAAGGACAAGATGACACCCGCAGCGGCGGCCGCACAGAGTGCTATGACGCGCAGTCTGGCGCCAACCGAGAGTTCGCTCAGCCATCGAATCACGACTTGGTATCCACCAGGATCGCAAGGCGCGCGGTGTGATCGTAATCGCTGCCGCCCGGGGCGACGCCGCGCAGTAGCATCTCCAGATCGTCGACGGGAATTGGCTTGCTGATGAGGTAGCCCTGCATCTGATCGCAGCGATGGCGCTGCAGGAACTTGATCTGCTCGTTGTTCGTCACCCCTTCGGCAATTACCTTGATCTTGAGCTCGCGCGCCATCGCTATGATCGCGGCGCAAATGGCGGCATCGTCATCGTTGTTGTGCATATCCTTGACGAATGAGCGATCGATCTTCAGGGCGTCCACCGGAAACTGGCGCAGGTAACCGAACGACGAATAACCCGTCCCGAAATCGTCGATAGACAGTGTGACGCCCGCCTCGCGGAAGCGCCTCATGCACGCGGTCGTATCATCGACGTTGCGCATCAACAGGCTTTCAGTGATCTCGAGCTCCAGCTGCCCGGGCTTCACTGAGTGTTCCCGCATGATGCCTACCACGGTGTCAACGAAGTCCGCGCGCGCAAATTGCTGCACCGAAACGTTGGCGGCAATCGTCAAGTGGCCCAGCCCCTTGTTTCTCCAGACGGCCAGCTGTTTGCAAGCTTCGAGAATGACCCAGTCGCCGAGCGCTGCAATGATTCCGGTTTCCTCAGCCACGGGGATGAACACGTCCGGCGCGATCCAGCCGCGCGAGCTGTGGTGCCATCGCAGCAGCGCTTCGACGCCGATTATGCTGCCGCTCGCGAGCTCGACTTTGGGTTGATAGAAGATCTGAAAGTCGCCATTTGCGAAGGCGCTGCGCAGATCGGTTTCGAGTTCGAGTCTGCCAAGCGAACGCACCGACATGGAGTGGCCGTAGAATGCGCAGCTATTGCGGCCCTGATCCTTGGCCTGGTACATAGCCATGTCGGCCTTCACCAGAAGATCCTCGATCTCGGTGGCATCGCGCGGATAAAGTGCGATGCCAATGCTGGGTGTGACCACCAGACGATGACCGCCGCAGTCGAAAGGCTCCGCAAATGCCTGAAGAATGCGATCCGCGACCGCACCCACGTGTTGCTCGTTCGAAACGCCGCTCAGCAGGACGACGAACTCATCGCCCCCCAGGCGGGCGATCCGCGGCTGATCGTGGCGGTGCGACTCACCGGGTACAGTCTCCAGGTCCGTCGATGCGCTGCTTTGTTCCAGGCGACGAGCGACGTTCTGCAACAGCGCATCGCCGACCGTGTGACCGAGATTGTCATTGATGCGTTTGAAGCGATCCAGATCCAGATACAGCAGCGCAATCATCTTCCGAGTTTGCGTCGCGGTTCGAATGGCGCGCCCCACCTCGCGCATGAAAAGCTGCCGGTTTGGCAGGCCAGTCAATACATCGTAGTAAGCCAGATACTCGATGCGTGCCTTTGCCTTGCGCCGCTCGGTGATATCGCGCGTCATGATCAGCAAGGTGCCATCCGGCTGTGGCCGCAGCCGCGCCTCGAAGGCTCGATACGCTTTGCCACGTCCCACGGCGAACTCGACCGCAGCAGGTCCGGCGGCACTGGCGGCGTCGACACACTGGCGGGCAGCGTGCGCCACGTCGGGCGGCAGCACGTCCTCCAGATTCCTGCCGATGTGATTCACGCTGTTGCGTTGGTCTTCGCCAGTAATGTGCTCGATGATGGTTCCGCGACGGTCGACGATGTAGATAGCATCTGGCAGCGCCTGCAGCAGTGCGCGGTTGCGCTGCTCGCTTAGCTGCAAAGCACGCAGGTTGTCCTGGGCGCGAAGAATGAAGCCGACGCGATGCGGCAGCGTCGGCCAGAGAACCGGCTTGTGGATAAAATCGGTGGCGCCGGCATTGTAAGCTCGCGCGATGGAAGCTGTGTCGTCGTGGCCAGTGACCATTACGATCGGCACTTCGGTTCCATTGCTCAGCGTGCGCAGTTGACTGCATAGGTCGAAGCCGCTCGTGCCTGGCAGCTCGACGTCGAGGAGCACCAGATCCGTGCGTTCAGCCTGGAACGCAATCAGGGCCTCCAGACTGTTGTTGGCGATCGCTACATCAAAATCAGCTTGCTGCAGAATCTCGCCGGCCAGCAACGCGAATGTCTGATCGTCATCAATGACCAGCACTCGCCGGCGAGCGAGCGACTGCTGCACATCGGGTGTCTCCGCCGTCCTGGTGTCCTGAAGTGGCTGCATACCTCGTCCAACTCAGCCTCGGCGGTTAGGGGCCATCGCGTCGCCGATCCCTTGCTTTTTGCGCAGTTGCGAAGCCGAACCATAACGCAACGATGTCCGTGGCCCGCAGCAGCCACAGCACAGTTCGCTCAAACGATTTCAATGAATTGCGTTTCAATAATCTGAAATCGAGAGGCGCGTCACAGCTCTCGGCGCACTCACCGACGATGGGGGAAAGCGAATGCAGCGCACCTTGCCGAGACCAGCCATCGCGAGTCAGCGCCGTGTTCGAATACATGCGCTTTTTGGGCGATTCGCGGGCGCCCGCGCCCGAATAATTAGTAGATGTGGTTCGAATTGTCTAAAGACATATCTTAAGATATAGTTTACGACAAGTAACCTACACAGGTATCTGACATGAGACGACATGGACACGAAGCGCCGCATTGCGGCGAATACGGCCGTCCGAGCCACTTTGGCCGCAGGCGCGGCTTCTTGGGCGGCTTTGCGGACGGCTTCAGGGGCCGCAGCATGCGCGCGGGCAGGATGCTGGCCTCCGGTGATCTGCAGCTGATCATCCTGGCACTGCTCAATGACAAGCCCCGGCACGGCTACGAGATCATCAAGGCCATCGAGGAACACAGCAGCGGTATCTACACCCCCAGTCCGGGCGTGGTTTACCCGGCGCTCACCTATTTGGAGGAGACCGGCCTTGCGGTCTCGGGAATGGAGGGCACGAAGAAGCTCTACCGGATTGCTTCGGCCGGCACGGAACATCTGGCCAAGCATCGCGCCGATGCGGACGAAATGCTCGAACAAATGGGGCGGTTCGGTAAAAAAATGGCCCAGTTTCAGCGCCAGTTCGTCGAGGAGGAGGTAGCCGGCGAGGAATGGGGCGGCAGCCCGCGCGACCAGGAAAAGAAGGAGTGGCGCGAGCTCAAGGCCGAGTTCCACGAATTGAAGCATCAGTTCAAAGCCGCGTTGTTTGAGAAGCTTCATGCCTCGATGGAAGAGAAGCAGCGCGTGCTTGCGATTCTGCGGCGGACCATCGAGGAAATCCGTGCTCGCTGATGCTCGCGCGGAATCTGACACGTAACACAGGAATATCGATGCCCATCGCGATGCAGGCCGATCCGGCCAAGACTGTCTTCTCGTCCTATCAGAAAGGCGTGCTGGCGCTGCTCGCCTTTCTGCAGTTCACTGTCATTCTGGATTTCATGATCATCTCGCCGCTGGGCGCGATGCTGATGCCGACGTTAGGTATCACGCCGGCGCAATTTGGGTTGGCCGTGTCGGTCTACGCGTTCAGCGCCGGAATATCCGGTCTTCTGGCAGCGGGCTTTGCAGATCGATACGACCGCAAGAAACTCCTGCTGCTGTTTTATTGCGGTTTTGTCACCGGCACCTTACTGTGCGGCGTCTCGCACAGCTATGGATTCCTGCTGTTCGCCCGAATAATCACGGGCGTGTTTGCCGGCGTAATCGGCTCGACCGTATTTGCAATCATCACCGACCTGTTTGCCTTCCAGCTGCGTGGTCGGGTCATGGGCATCATCCAGACCGCGTTCGCCGCCAGCAGTGTGATAGGCATTCCAATGGGACTGTATCTGTCCAACCGTTGGGGATGGAACGCGCCATTCATACTGATCGTGGTCATCAGCGTACTGGTCGGCGTGGTGATGACTCGCTTCCTGCGTCCCATCGACGCGCACCTGGCGATCCAACAGGATCGCAGCCCCCTGCGCCACTTTGTCCACACATTGTCGACACCGCGCTATCTGCAGGGATTCGCGACCACCGCGTTATTGGCGACCGGCGGCTTTCTGCTGATGCCTTATATGAGCGCATTCAGCGTTCACAATCTCGGCATCTCCCTGGAACGCCTGCCGCTGGTCTATATGATTACCGGCGTGTGCTCGATCATTGCCGGCCCGCTGATCGGGCGAGCCAGCGACGCCTACGGGAAATTTCTCGTGTTCTGTCTGGGCTGCATTGCCACGATCATCATGGTGCTCATCTACACCCATCTGGGCTTGACGCCGATAAGCGTGGTAATCCTGGTCAATTGTTTGCTGTATATCGGTGTTACTTCGCGCATGATCACCGCTTCGGCGCTAATTTCGGCCGTTCCCCAGCCGGCCGATCGCGGTGCGTACATGTCGATCGGCAGTTCGATTCAGCAGATATCGGGCGGCATCGCTGCGCTGCTGGGTGGATTGATCGTGACCGAGAGCGGCAGCGGCGCCTTGCAACATTACGACGTCCTCGGTTACGTGCTGGTCGGCTCCACTCTGATCACACTGGTGATGATGTACTTTATCAGCCGCCGCATCGCGGCGCCGACAACGCTGTCGTCGGTGCCGGCCTGAGCCGGGATCACTCCCATTCAAAACGCAACAAGGAAACGGATTGCCGCGGCAGCTCGCTGTTGAGTGTGGCCTGGCCGCGCACGACCTCGAGCCACTGCGGTGAGCCGAGCATCTGCAAGCCATCGCGGCGCTTGAGCTCCGCGTATTGAGCCGCGTTCGGCTGCTGAGGCGAGCCCATCTCGAGCCACACGGTGTAGGCATTGCTGTGCGTGTCGTCGATGCGATACTGCGTCAACAGCACTCGCTTCAGCGTCGATGGCAAACCCTGGATATGCAGCGTCGTGGGCGTCGCGGCCGCCGGCGCATCCACATCGTGATAATTCCACATCAGCACATCGGCCTCGCGCCCTGCCCGTGTGGCCAGCGCATCCACGTCTGCATCGCCGCGCACACCGCTTGTAAGTAACTTATCGAGCGCTACGGCGCCGTCGCTTGTCGTGCGCACGCGATCCCCGCTCATGAGGGCGGCCATGCGGAAGAAATTGAGCACCGGCTTGTCGATGCCGTTGGTGGCGAGGGAGCGAAATCCTTCGAAATAATCCTTGTTCTCGAATTCGAACGCCCAGCTGAGCATGGCAGTCAGATTAACGCCGCGGCGATCGCGCAATTCGAACAGCCCCTTGTAGGCCGCGGCCGTGTAGGCCGGATAGAGCGTGCCGTTGCGATAATTATTCGCGGGATTGACCTTGCTCGAGCAGGCCGCGCAGCCCTCGGGATCCGCCTCGCTGAGAATGATAGGCAGCCCACGCAGCTGCGGGTATTTTGCGACGATCTCAAATCCCTTGTCGGCGTCCGTGAGCTCCTTGGCGATTCCCATGGTCACTCGACCCTGATCGATCTGCGGCCGCCCCTTCGCATGGAATGAGATGAAATCGAGCGGCACACGTTTACCGTTCGCCGCGCTCTTGCCCGCAGTCACGTGGCCTAAAAAATCGTCCAGGAATTTATCGGCTGCCGGGTCACCCGGCCCGGTGCTCGCCGGGCCGCCGACGCGCGCGCCAGGCAATGCGGCGCGTACGCCGGCCACGGCGTAGTCGTACAGTCGCCAATAGTCCTCGGCAGTGCCATGCCAGTAACTGATGTTCGGTTCGTTCCAGACCTCAAAGTACCACCCCAGCACGGACTCTCGCCCGTACCTCTGCACGAGGTGCGCCGTGACAACGCGGACCAGCTCGCCCCACTTGGTATAGTCCTTAGGCGGATTGTTGGACGCTCCGGAGGTCGTGCTCTGTGGATAGCGCCC
>JBEKUL010000120.1:0-8940 GCA_049515055.1 Steroidobacteraceae bacterium
CGGCATTCCGATGCCGTGAGTGCCGGCAACATCTACTCGACGACCAGTTATCCGGTGTTTGATCTGGAACGCGGTGGCGGTATTCAGGGCGTCATCGACGGCCTGAGCCGGCTCGTGTATGAGCTCATGATCCCCGCAACGCAGAACGAGGGCGGCACACTGGTCATCCCCAATCATGGCTATCTGAGCAGCTTCTCCGATGTCGTCTTCTACCAGGAGATGGTCATCATCATTCGCGACCGAATCCAGAACCTGATCCGCAAGGGACGCACGCTGCAGCAGGTGCAGGCTGCGAAACCCACGCTGGAATACGATCCGCGCTATGGCTCGACGTCTGGACCGTGGACGACGGACATGTTCGTTGCAGCGGTTTATAAGAGCCTGACTCAGAAACCGAAGACTCGCTCGGGACTCTCGCTGGAGGGCGAAGTCAAATGATCCGCCGTCGCGCGATGCCACAGGCGCTGTTCGCACTGCTCGGCGCCATATCAGTGGTGCCCCTGCACGGGCAGGCGGCCGAATCCGCGGCCTCAGTGCCCGACGCGCGCAGCCAGGCCCCGTTGGACTTCACCGGCTATTGGATTTCGCTGGTGACGGAGGATTGGCGCTTTCGCATGTTGGTCGCCGATCCGGGCGATACGGAAAGCGTTCCTCTCAATCCGGAGGGGATCAAGGCAGCCGCCGCGTGGAATCCACAACAGGCTCGGGCGGCAAGCGATGAGGCCTGCCGTGCATTCGGTGCCGGCGGCATCATGCGCATTCCGGGACGTGTGCATATCACTTGGCAGGACGCCAACACACTCAAGATCGAGACCGATTCCGGAACGCAAACCCGTCTGTTGCATTTTGGCGGCCACGCTGCAACCAACGAAGCGCCAACGTGGCAAGGCTACTCCGTGGCCCGCTGGCAAGGCCTGACCCCGCAGCGGCGCGGAGTAGATCTCACCAAGAAGGAGGGTTATCTGCAGGTCACGACTACTGCGTTGCGACCCGGCTATCTGCGCACGAATGGAGTGCCCTATGGCGCCGATACGCAGTTGCTCGAGTATTTCGACAGTTTCAAGGAAGCCAACGGCGATGAGTATCTGGTGGTCACGACGGTGGTCAACGACACGCAGTATCTGACGCAGCCTTTTGTGACGAGTAGTCATTTTCGCAAGTTGCCGGATGCCACGGGCTGGGATCCGACCCCTTGCCGTGCGGGCGAGCCGCGCTAGCGCAGCCGGCAGACCCGCCGCGCAGCCGCACGAGTCCGGTTGATCGCACCGCGCAGTAGGGCTGCTGCCCCTCGCAAGGATTTCAACGAGGGAAATGAATACATCCACTGCTGTATTTGTCTGTGATGCCGTGCGCACCCCATTCGGACGCTACGGCGGGGCGCTGGCAAGCCAGCGTCCCGACGACCTCGCGGCTCACGTCATCCGCGCGCTGCTGGCGCGCGCGCCGCGCCTGGATCCAGGCGCTGTCGATGAGGTATTTCTCGGCTGTGCCAATCAGGCTGGTGAGGACAACCGCAACGTCGCGCGTATGGCGCTGCTGCTTGCCGAACTGCCACAGAGCGTTCCGGGCGCGACTATCAATCGGCTGTGCGGCTCGGGCTTGGACGCCGTGGCGATCGGGGCGCGCACGATCTCGAGCGGCGAGGCGCACGTCGTAATCGCCGGCGGCGTGGAGAGCATGACGCGTGCACCGTTCGTGCTGGGAAAATCCGACGCCGCCTATGCGCGTGGAGCGAAAATCGAAGACACGACCCTCGGCTGGCGCTTCGTCAATCCACGGCTACGTGAAAGCTATGGCACTGATTCGATGCCGGAGACGGCCGAGAATGTCGCCGCGCAATTTGGCGTGGCTCGAGCCGACCAGGACCAATTTGCACTTCGAAGCCAGCAACGCTGGGCCCAGGCACATCAGGCCGGCTTCTTCGCCGACGAGCTGGTGTCGCTGACGGCGGTGAGCCCGCGCGGCGAGGCGACGATCATTGATACCGATGAGCCGCCGCGGCCCGGCACCACGCTGGAAGCCCTTGCGAGGTTGAAGCCCGTAGTGCGACCCACGGGCACCGTGACGGCCGGTAATGCCTCGCCCATCAACGATGGCAGTTGCGCCTTGCTCCTGGCTACCGAGGCCATGGCGAAGCGCTTTGCAGTTGAACCTCGCGCGCGCATCATTGCCACAGCCACGGCCGGTGTGGCCCCGCGCATCATGGGTATCGGGCCGCTGCCTGCGACGCGCAAACTCCTGCAACGCACCGGAGTCGAGTTGTCGCAGATCGATAGCATAGAGCTCAATGAGGCCTTCGCCGCCCAGGCGCTCGCCGTTACCCGCGAGCTGGGACTGGCCGACGACGATCCGCGCGTGAATCCCAATGGCGGGGCGATCGCCATTGGTCATCCGCTGGGCGCGAGCGGTGCGCGGCTGCTCACGACGCTGGTGAACCAGCTGCATCGCGGCCGCGGTCGCTACGGACTTGCCACCATGTGCATCGGTGTGGGACAGGGCATTGCCATGCTGCTGGAGCGGATATGAGCCATCGGGCACAGGTGCTGCCGCTAAGCGCAGCGATCGAAGAATGCGTTCGCGATGGTGACAGTGTCGCCCTGGAGGGCTTCACGCATCTGATTCCCTTCGCCAGTGGTCACGAAATCGTTCGGCAGCGGCGCAAGCACCTGACGTTGTACCGCATGACTCCGGATCTGATCTATGACCAGTTGATCGGCATGGGCGTGGCGGATCGCCTGGTGTTTTCCTGGGGCGGAAACCCCGGAGTGGGGAGTCTGCACCGTCTGCGCGATGCGGTTGAGAACGGCTGGCCGTCGCCGCTCGAGCTGACTGAGCACTCGCATGCCGCGATGGCGAATGCCTACGATGCAGGGGCGGCCAATCTGCCATTCGCCATGCTGCACGGCTATCGCGGTACCGATCTGGCGCGCGTCAATCGCCAGGTGCGCACCGTGACCTGCCCTTTCACCGGCACCGAACTGGCCGCCGTGCCGGCGATTCGTCCGGACGTCGGCGTCATACATGCGCAGAGAGCCGATGCCAGCGGTAATGTGCTGCTCGAGGGCATCGTCGGTGTGCAGAAGCAGGTCGCGCTCGCCTCGAAGCGCTGCCTGGTAACGGTCGAGGAGGTGGTTGAGGATTTCGGTCCTCGCTCGACCAACGCGGTGATCCTGCCGTCGTGGACCCTCACGGCCATCGCCGTGGTTCCGCGCGGTGCCCATCCTTCCTACGCCCATGGGTACTATGCGCGCGACAACGCGTTCTATATCGCCTGGGACTCGATCGCCCGCGAGCGCGACAGCTTTCTGGCGTGGATGGACAGCCATGTTATGTGCGCAGCCAGTGCCACGGTGACTGCATGAGCGAAGCTTCCTATACTGGAAATGAGATTATGACCGTCGTCGCCGCGCGCGCGCTGCGTAGCGAGGATGTGTGTTTCGTCGGCATTGGCGCACCGTCCGCCGCATGCAATCTTGCCCGGCTGACGCACGCCCCGGACATCACGTTGATCTATGAATCGGGCACGATAGCCACCAGGCCGGACGTGCTGCCGCTTTCGATCGGCGATGGCGAGCTGTGCGACACGGCACTCACGACGGTTTCGGTACCGGAGATGTTTCGCTACTGGCTGCAGGGCGGCCGGATCACGCTCGGCTTCCTTGGCGGCGCGCAAGTCGATCGCTTCGCCAATCTCAACACCACTGTTATCGGCGACTACGCGCGGCCCAAAGTGCGACTGCCGGGTGGCGGCGGCGCACCGGAGATCGCGACCCAATGCGGCGAGGTATTCATCACCATGCCGCAAAGCAGCCGCACTTTCGTCGCTAAGCTCGACTTCATCACCTCGCTGGGTCACGGTGAGGGGGGCGATCACCGGCGACGACTGGGAATCTCCACCCACGGGCCGACCAAACTGATCACGGACCTGTGCGTCATGGAACCGGATCCGCACACGCGCGAGATGCGTGTCGTCACGATGCATCCCGGCGTCACGCGGGAGCGTCTGCAGGCGAGCACCGGCTGGCCGCTATGCTACAGCGAGGCGGTGACTCAGACGCCAGCGCCCACGGCAGGGGAACTCGCGGTACTGCGCGACCTGCAGGAGCGCACCCGCCGCGCGCACGCCGCCTGAGCAAAGCAGCGGATACCAGCGGCGGCTGATCTTCGCCGCGCGCGGCGCGATCAGCGCTGTGTCGGCAAATGGCGCGGCATTATTCGTAAGGCGCGAATACTGACATCGTCTGTGAATAGTTGTTTGGCCTTGCTATGGAACTTCGTGGGGCCCAACATTCCAGCCACGACTGTGCACCGGTGTGCAGCCGGCCTGCTGCATTGCTGAAGCGGAACATATAACTGTCGGACGTTTGGGGGGTTCGGGCAGCGCGTGAGCACTATCGATCCATCCAGAGCACCAGCCACTCTGGCGGAGCTGTGTCAAAGCCACGCCGCGAGGCAGCTGAGCCGGCGCGACTTCATGTGGCAGAGCGCGGCCGCCGGCTTGACGGGTGCTGCGGCTTCCTTGCTCGGTACGCCGTCCAGCGGCGCCGCGACTGTGGCGACATCACGCTACAGCGCGCCCATAGAGCTGCGGGAGTGGAGTTATTTCTGGCTCGGGATCAAGCGTGCGGAGCTGGCGCGCGGCACGGTGGTCGGTGGCCAGCAGATGTACGTCGAGTACCAGATCCCGGCGCGGCGCCGTCATCCCTATCCGATCGTGCTGGTACACGGCGGCGGCGGACAGGGGACTGACTGGATGGGGACACCCGATGGGCGGCCTGGCTGGATGCACTATCTGCTGCAGGAGGGCTTTGCGGTTTACGTGCTCGACAGGCCTGGCCATGGGCGAGCGCCGTATCACCCGGATCTTGACGGTCCGTTTCCGCCGGCCCCGACGCTGGAGTTTCTCGAAGGTACGTTCACGCCGCCGCAACCCAATACCCGCGACCCGAACCCTTATCAGCTCAAGCACACGCAATGGCCGGGACGCGGCAATATCGGTTCGAGCGAGCTTGATCAGTTCGCGGCCTCGCAAGGCGGTGCCTACGTGCAGGTCTCCGCGCCGCCCGGCAGCTTGCCGACGCCGATGCGAAGACCCAATGCATTGCGGGCTGGAAACGACGAGCCCGCCAACAAGACGCCGCCCACACCGGCGAGCACCGCAGCCGTGATCGCGCACAAAGTATGGCGCGAGCGTGGCGCGGAATTGCTGGATAAGATCGGTCCCTCGATCATCATCACGCATTCGGCCGGCGGTCCCTTCGGGCACCTGGTGGCCGATGCGCGCCCGCAGCTGGTAAAGGGGATCGTCGTCATCGAGGGCGGTATTGCGCCCTTCAGCAATGGTAACCGCTGGGGCATCACGACCATCCCGATGAGCTATGACCCGCCGGTCGATGACCCCGCCGAACTCGCCGCCGTACGGGTCGCGTCGACGGAAAAGGACATTCCGGCTTATTTTCTGCAGGCCGAGCCGGCGCGCAAACTCGTCAATCTGCAGCAGATCCCGACGCTGGTGGTGACCTCGGAGGCCTCGTTCGCCTCGCCGGGCAATCCTGCATCGGTGGCGTTTCTGAAGCAGGCGGGTTGCCCGGCAGAGGAGCTTCGGCTGGCCGATGTGGGCATACATGGCAACGGCCACATGATGATGGTGGAGAAGAATAACCGTCAGGTACTGCAGCCGATCCTGGATTGGATGGCGAAGTCGGGTCTGCAAAGCGGCTCGTCGCCATCGAGCACGCAATCCCCGACGGCCCTGAAGCTCGCCGATCAAGGCTTATTCTGGGTAGGCACGGATGAGAAGAAGGTTGCCTACGGCACCATCATCAGCGGGCAGATGTACGTGCAGTACCTGATACCCGCGCAGGTGCGAGCACCCTATCCGATCATTCTCGTACATGGCGGTACCGGGCAGATGCTGCATTACATGGGCAATCCGGCCGCCGCCGGCTGGGCCCATTACTACCTGCAGGCCGGCTATCGCGTGTATCTGGTGGATCGTCCTGGCCACGGCCGCGCGCCTTACCATCCCGATGCGCTCGGGCCTATCGGAGCGCAACCAACCTACGAGCAGCTCGCCGGGGACGTGCATCGCGCCGCGGTCGGGCCCAACCGTCGATGGCCTGGCACGGGCGAGATCGGCGATCCGCTGCTTGATCAGTTGATGGCCAGCCAGAATGCAACGCTGCAGGACCCGGTCTTTCAGCAGTCACTGTGGGCGAGTCGCGGTGCGCAGCTGCTCGACAGAATCGGACCGGCAATCATTCAGACGCATTCGGCTGGTGGCGCCTTCGGTTGGCTCGCCGCCGATCAGCGTCCCGATCTCGTCAAGGCGATCGTGGTATTCGAAGGTGCGGCAGCGCCCCTGACGGGGCAGTCGCCCTGGGGCCTCACGGCCGCGCCGCTCGCCTACGATCCGCCGATCGACAAGCCCAGCGATCTGGTCGCCCAGGAGGTGGCGGCGAGGCCCGATGGGACGGCCGCGTACCGGCTGCAGGCCGAGCCGGCCCGCAAGCTGAAGAACCTGCAGCACATCCCGATGCTGTACCTGACGGCGGATAACTCCGGCCGAACCGGTGGCCCGGGCATCACGGCGTATCTGCAGCAGGCCGGTGCGCCTGCCGAGCATCTCAATCTCAGGGATAGAGGCATTCTGGGCAATGGCCATTTCGCCATGCTCGAGAGCAACAACCAGCAGGTTTTCGATGTCATCAAAGGTTGGATTGAAAGCAAGCTGCCCGTCAGCGCCTGAGGGAGTGCGTCGCAGAGAGGCAATCCTCGTCAGCGCGCCTTGGAAATCCTCAGGCATTTCTGCAGCATCGCAATCACGGCTCGAAGGGTGAGGAATGAATATGGCGGTGTCCAACAGGTGGTCTGTGGGCTTGCTGCTGCTGTCGGCGGCGCTGGCCTCGATGCTCGCGCAACCGGTCCAGGCCCAGAGCATGCTGCTAGGCTACTGGGAGCCGATTTTCGACGAGGACGTGGACGAGCGCATTCCCGGCCCGGCGGCCGATGATTACGCGGGCCTGCCCATCAGTGAAGCCTCGAGGCTGCGCGGGCACGCCTGGGATCCGGAAATCCTGACCGTTCCGGAACACGAGTGCATACCGCATCCCTCGACCTACGGCTTTCGCGGCGTCGGTAGGCTGCGCATCTGGGAGGATCTGAATCCTTATACTCAGGCGCAGACCGAGATCGAGACCTGGATCGCCTGGGAATCGCAGCACCGACATATCTACATGGACGGCCGGGCACATCCCCCGGCGTTCGCGCGCCACACCTGGGAGGGATTTTCGCTCGGTCATTGGGAAGGGGACGTACTCGTCGTACACACCGACATGCTCAAGGCTGGGTGGATCCGCCGCAATGGCCTGCCGCTGACCGATCGTGCGACGCTCGATGAACACTTCTTCCGGCACGGCGACATCCTGACCCACGTCATGGTGGTGTCGGACCCGATCTATCTGACCGAGCCGATGGTCAAGACCAACGGGTTCCGCTTTAGCGTCAACACGCTGATGACTGCCTACCCGTGCCGTCCGGCTACGGAGATTCCGCGCCTCAGGGGTCAGATTCCGAGCCACCTGCCCGGACAGGATCCGTACCTGCACGAGTATGCGGACAAACACAACATGCCGTTCGTGGCCTCGGAAGGCGGCGCGGAGACGGCGCTGCCTGAGTTCCAGGACGTACTCATCAAGTTCCACGCCAATCCGCCGCCCAAGGCGAAGGCAACTCAGAAGGCGAGTCAATAGGACATGCATTGATAACGCGCCACACACTAAACCACACGGTCATGGCGCGCACTCACTCACTCGGCGCTGCGGAGTCGAAGATGGACAAGATCGTTATTCAGGCAGGAGTGGCGCTGCGGCGCTTGTGCGCTCTTGCGGTAGTGGGCTGCACGATGAGCCTGCTGGTCCTGGTCGGCACCGCGGCTGGGGCGGATGGCGCGCCACCCGCCGTGCGGGATTTCAGCAACGTCGAGATCGTGCCGTGGCACGTGCAGGGCAACGTATGGCTGCTGGCCGGGGAGCCTTCCAATGTCGCGGTACAGGTGGGAGATGAAGGCGTGCTGGTCGTGGACACCGGCTTCCAGCCGCTCGCCGAGAAACTGCTGGTGCAGATCAAAAAGCTCGCGGGCGACAAGCCGATCCGTTTCATCATCGATACCCACATGCATCCGGACCACACGGGCGGCAACGAGGTGATTCGCAAGGGCGGCTTCACGATCCTGGCCGGTAACGTCGCCAACGACGATATCCGCGGCCAGCAGGGGGCCACGGTGCTCGGGAACGAGAATATCCAGCTGCATATGGCTGAGCAGGGGGCCAACGGTCAGTCGGCTGTGCCGCAGGCGCTGTGGCCGACCGAGACCCATACCGAGGACCTGTACAACATGTACTTCAATGATGAGGCGGTACAGCTCTATCACCCGCACGATGCGCACACCGATGGTGATACGTTCGTGCTGTTTCGGCGCTCCGACGTCATCGTCACCGGTGATCTGTTTGTTACCACCAGCTTTCCCATCATCGATGTCGCCCACGGCGGCACCATCAATGGCGAGATCGCTGCCCTCAATCAGCTTATCGATCTGACCGTGCCGGCCGATAAGCAGGAGAACGGCACGCTGCTGATACCGGGCCATGGGCGGCTGTGTGATCAGGCGGATCTGGTTGAATTCCGCGACATGATCACCATCATCCGCGACCGCATCCAGGACCTGATCGACAAGGGCAAGACGCTCCAGCAGATCCAGGCGGCCAAACCAACGGCGGATTACGACGGGCGATTCGGCGTCACCACGGGGATCTGGACCCCCGACAGGTTCATCGAGTCCATCTACAAGACCCTCAAGCCAACCAAGCCCAAGGCCAAGGCGTCGGGCTGACGCACGCGCAGCACTTTGTGGGAGAGCGAAGCGAATGAAGACCAGTGTTG
>JBEKUL010000121.1:0-8578 GCA_049515055.1 Steroidobacteraceae bacterium
GCGACCGCGCGTGCACCCGAGCCGCACAGCGCGCGCACGCCGCACTCGCTGCGCGAGTCGGTGCTGGTGCCGCTGCGGGAATTGCTCGGCAGCCCGAGCGCCGCGGCGCTCATCGGCGTGGTGCTGCTGTTCAAGGTGGGCGATGCCTTCGCCAACAAGCTGTTCACGCCCTTCATGATGGAAGTGGGCTTCTCCAAGACTGAAATCGCGCTGATCGTGAAGGCCTTGTTCACCGCGAGCACGCTGGCCGGCTCGGTGATCGGCGGGGTGCTGATGGTGCGACTGGGCCTGCTGCGCTCGATGCTCATTTTCGGCGTGCTGCAGGCGCTCACCAACCTGCTGTATTGCGCGCTGGCGCTGGCCGGCAAGAGCTATCCGATCATGGTCGTAGCCGTGGTGCTCGAGCACATTGCCGGAGCGATGGGCGGTATCGCGCTCGTGGCCCTGATCATGGCGCTGTGCGATACCCGCTACAGCGCGTTTCAGTACGCGCTGCTGTCAGCCCTGGCGCTGGTACCGCGCTATAGCCTCGGCGGCCCGGCCGGCTGGATCGCCGACCACGAGGGCTGGTACGCCTATTATGTGCTGAGCTTCCTGCTGGCGCTGCCGGGTCTGGCCACCGTGTGGCTCATGCGCCGGCATATCGAGCTGCGCGACTCCTCTTGAGCCGCGCGCACAGCGCGGCAGACCTTACATCAGAAAATCCGGCGGCTCGAACCGATCCAGGTCATCGAGGCCACCCGCGAGCTGCGAGTCACCATCGAGCCCGCTGTTGGGCGTCGGCGCGTCATCCTCGCTGTCAACGTCGACCGAGCCGCTCCAGTCCTCCGGGGCCTCGGCGTCGGCAATCTCGCCACTGCCGCGTCGCGCCTCCCAGTCTTGCAGCTCCATTTCCTCGACCGTACCGTCGAAGTACTGGAGCTCGACCGTGCCGTCATCCTCGTCGAGGGCGACGACTTCGAAGCTCTCGCCGCCTTGCAGGCGGTACCATGCACCGATCTCGGGCTGCGCGCTCATCAGCGTATGCTCAGGTGTGAGTGTTTGATCGGATAGTTCGTGGCGATGTTGCACCCGGCGCGGGACGCATTTCAAGACCAATTTTATTAATTTTTCAAGCTCGCTCATGTTGCAACAATTGCTGCGCTTTTTCTTCGTGTTCCTCGTCGTGGTCGAGCCGATCTCGCTGATCCCGCTGTTCGTGGGCATGACCGAGGGCGTCGCCGAGCCCGAGCGCCGGCAGATGGCACGTCGGGCGGTCGTGCTCTCGGCCATCATTCTGACGGTGTTTGCGCTCGGCGGCGGCCCGTTCCTGCGCCTCATGAGCATCAGTGTCGATTCGTTTCGTATCTTCGGCGGACTGTTATTGTTCCTGATCGCACTCGAGATGGTATTCGCGCGCCCGCCCGGTACGCGCACCTCCACGCCGGAAGAGGTGGAATCGCAGCACAAGCGCGATATCTCGGTGTTTCCGCTCGCCTTTCCGTTCATCGCCGGCCCGGGAGCATTGGCCACGATGCTGCTGGCCTTCGGCCCGACGGCGGGCAATCCCCTGCTCTTTATCGGACTGCTGCTGACCGTGTACGCCGTGCTCGCGGTCACGCTCGGCGTTCTATACCTCGCCAGCCCGGCGATGAAAGTACTGGGCGTGACCGGCACGAATGTGATCAACCGCCTCTTCGGCGTCGTACTGGGCGCACTGGCCGTGCAGTTCGTGATCGACGGGCTGCGCGGCAGCTTCCCTTAGAGGCGAGCGAACAGTAATTCGCGCACGCGGTGACCCAACTGCGCACCGCGGCGCTCAAAACGCGTGGCGCTGCGCGCCTGCACCGCATCGATGAAGCCGCCGCCGGGAGCGCAATTTCGCAGCGCCTCGCAAGCGCGCAAGACCTCGAGCATGTGCTGCGCATAGGGCTCCCAGTCGGTGGCCAGGTGCCACAGGCCGCTGGGCTTGAGGCGCGAGGCGACCAGGGTCGCAAACGCGGCCTGCACGATGCGGCGCTTGTGATGACGCTCCTTGGGCCAGGGATCAGGAAACAGCAGCTGCAGCTCATCCAGGCTCGCCGGCGCGATCTGCTGTTGCATGACCTCCACTGCATCGTGCGCGATCACGCGCAGATTGCCGGCGCCGGCGCTGGCCGCGCCGAGCAACAGGTGCCCGATGCCCGGGCGGTGCACTTCGACGCCGAGAAAATCGCGCTCCGGGGCCTTGAGCGCGCGCTCGAGCAGTTGCTCGCCGTTACCAAAGCCGATCTCTAGCGTGCGCTGCGCGGCGCGGCCAAACAGGCGATCCAGATCGAGCCGCTCAGGCTGGAACTCGAGCCCATAGCGCGGCCACAGCTCGCGCAGCGCGCGCTCCTGCGCGAGCGTGATCCTGCCGGCTCGCCTGACGTAGGAGCGAATGGCGCGCGATCGGTCGGGCGGGTCGGGCATGGGTTTGCGAGGATAGCTTATGATGCCCATCCGCTACCGCCGGGCCGCCGCTTGCCAATAACGACGAAAGCCTCCCATAAAATCCTGCTCTGGCTCGTGGCCGCGGGCTTCTTCATGCAGACGCTGGACTCGACCATCGTCAATACCGCACTGCCCGCGATGGCCCGCAGTTTCAAAGAAAGTCCGCTGCGCATGGAATCGGTGATCATCGCCTACGCCCTGACGATGGCGA
Organism: Steroidobacteraceae bacterium; assembly: GCA_049515055.1. Lineage (GTDB taxonomy): Bacteria > Pseudomonadota > Gammaproteobacteria > Steroidobacterales > Steroidobacteraceae > FEN-1191. Next base: position 2,663 of record JBEKUL010000121.1, read on the forward strand.
TGCTGATCCCCGCTTCCGGCTGGCTGGCTGATCGATTCGGCACCCGCACGACTTTCTTCACCGCCATCGCGCTGTTCATGCTCGGCTCGCTACTGTGCGCGGCCTCCTCGAGCCTGCACGAGCTCACGGCCGCGCGTGTCCTGCAGGGGGCCGGCGGCTCAATGCTGTTGCCGGTTGGCAGACTGGCGGTGCTGCGCGATGTGCCGCGCTCGCAATTCGTGCAGGCCATGGCCTTCGTGTCGGTTCCCGGACTCATCGGTCCGTTGATCGGTCCCACATTGGGCGGCTGGCTGTCGCAATATTCATCCTGGCACTGGATATTTCTCATCAACCTGCCCGTTGGCGCGCTCGGCGCGGCCGCGACGCTCAAATTCATGCCGCAGTATCGCGGCGTGCACCCCGCAGGCTTCGATCTGAGCGGCTACCTGCTGATCGCCGCCGCGATGGTGGCGATTTCCCTGGGCCTGGATGGCCTGTCGGAATTGCATCTGCGCCATGCGGCCGTCGTGATCCTGCTGGTGTTCGGGCTGGCGGCGCTCAGCGGCTATTGGCTGCACGCCGCGCAGAGCCGGCAGCCTTTGTTCTCGCCGCAGCTGTTCGGCATCCCGAGCTTCAGCATTGGCTTACTCGGCAATTTATTCGCCCGTATCGGCAGCGGCAGCGTGCCGTTTCTGTTGCCGCTGACGCTGCAGGTGGGCCTCGGCTATTCCCCGGCGCGGGCCGGCGTGATGTTGATTCCGACCGCCGCGGCAGCGATCCTTACCAAGCGCCTGGTCGCACCGCTGATCGCGAAGCTCGGCTACCGGCGCGTGCTGATCGCCAATACCGTGCTGGTGGGCAGCGCCATAGCAAGCTTCGCCCTGATCAGTCCGGCTCAGCCGATCTGGCTGCGCGTGGTGCAGCTGGCCCTCTTCGGTGCGGTCAACTCGTTGCAGTTCACGGCGATGAACACGCTGACACTCAAGGATCTGCAAGCAGGCAACGCCAGCAGCGGCAACAGCCTGCTGTCGATGGTGCAGATGGTCTCGATGAGCTTTGGTGTCGCCACCGCCGCGGCGTTGTTGACCGAGTTCACGCAGGTGCTTGATGCGAGCAGTCCCGCACATGTTCTGCACGCGTTTCAGGCCACCTTCGTGAGCGTCGGAATCATCACGACCGCGGCCGCCTGGATATTCTCGCAGCTCTCGGGCGGGGTCAAAGGCGCCGCGCCGCGCGATGCGACCGTGGAGGTCATCTCGAGCTGAGGATCAGGCGCCGCTGCGGGCGGCGTTGCGCCGATGGCGCGCGGTCATCGCGTAGGCGCACAGCGCCAGAGCAAGCGCCGCGAGGCTCACATAGAATTGCGTGGCCAGCGCTGGCGTGAGTGCCATGGCGAGCAACACCGCCACCATAGCGCCGATCGTGGCGTAACTGCTCCACGGGAACCACCAGACTTTCAGGCGCAAGCGGCTCGCGTCGACTCCTCGACGTACACGTATCTGCGCCAATGCAGTCAGCATGTAGACGAATACCATCAGCGCGCCGGAGGCATTGACGAGGAATGCGAATACGCCGCTGGGCGAGAAGATCGCCGCGCCAATGCCGATGAGCCCTGCGCCGGTACCGGTCAATACGGAACGCGCCGGCACGCGCCGCGCATTGAGCCTGACGATCCATTGCGGCGCATCGTGGCGTTCAGCGAGCACGAACAACACGCGCGAGGTCACATAAAAGGCGGAGTTCAGACAGGACAGCACAGCGGTCAGAATCAACAGGCTCATCGCGCGCCCAGCCCAGGAGAAGTGCATGGCCAGCAACGCCTGCGTGAACGGCGAGTAGCCCGGAATGATACGGTCCCAGGGCACCACCGCGACGATCAGCAGGATAGAGCCGACATAGAAGATCATGATGCGCGTGATGACCGTGGTCGTCATCGTCGTGAGCGCGCGTACCGGATCGCGCGACTCGGCCGCGGCCACGGTCGTGATCTCCGCGCCGGTCAGTGAAAAGAATACGCTGGTCACACCGGCCAGTACCGCCAACGCGCCGTGCGGCATGAAGCCGTTATGGCTCACCAGGTTGCCCCAGGTCGGACCCGAGGGCGAGAGCACGCCGCATGCGTAGGCTGCGCTCAGGGCGATGAACAGGATGATCGCCGAGACTTTGATCGAGGCAAACCAGAACTCGAACTCGCCATAGGAGCGCGCAGACATCAGATTCACCGCGGTCATGACCGCGATCAGTGCGACCCCCAGCAGCCACGCCGGCAGCGCGATCCAGGCATGCAGCAGCGTCGCCCCGGCGATCGCCTCGATCGGCACGACGATGATCCAGAAGTACCAGTAAAGCCACCCCACCACGAAACCCGCACAAGGACCGAGGCCCGCACGCGCGAATTCGGCGAACGATCCCACCGCCGGCAATGCGCTGGCCATCTCCGCGAGCATGCGCATGACCATGAAGATCAGCGCCCCGGCGATCAGATAGCTCAGCACGACCGCCGGACCCACGGCCGCGATCGCAGCGCTGCTGCCTACGAACACGCCCGCGCCGATGACACCGCCCATGCTGATCATGGTCACGTGGCGCGGGGCAAGCGAGCGACTCAGGCCCGAGTCGGGCAGGGGCTGCGCATTCATCCGCGATGACAATGGCTCATGGAGCCGCGCCGGCCGCTGACCGTGGCGCCGCCCGTGCGCCTCTCGCGAGCGCTGCGTGCATCGATTCGAGCACGACGCCCTTGGTTTCGGGAAAGAACGCCCACACGACGAAGAATTGCAGCAGCATGCAGCTCGCAAACACTGCGAACGGCAATGCCCGCGTCCTGGCCGCGATGACCGGGAATAATCCCGATATCACTGCATTGGCGATCCAATGCGTGGCGCAGCCCAGACTCTGGCCGCGCGCGCGTACGGCCGAGGGAAAGATCTCGCTGAGATAGACCCAGATCACCGCACCTTGCGAGAAGGCGAAGCTCACGATGAAGCCGATCAGCATCCTCAGGAGCCAGTACTGTCCCTGCCCGCTCGCCATGATCACGGTGACGCCGCTGAGGGCAAGCATCATGCCGACAGCCCCTATCAGCAGCAGCGTCTTGCGACCCAGACGATCGATGACGCACAGCGCCGCCCCGGTCGCGGCGAAGTTCGCCGCTCCGATCGCGACGGCCTGCAGATCGGCCGACAGTGAGCTGAAGCCTGCCGCGCGGAAAATGTCATTGAGGTAATACAGTATCGCGTTGATTCCCGAGAACTGATTGAACAACGCCAGCGCGATTGCCAGCAGGATCGGACGCCGGTGCGCCCGCCACGATAATTTCGCGCCCCCGGCATCCACGGCGCCGTCGCCTTGCGAGAATTCGCGCAATTGAGCTTCGGGGTCCGCGTGGCCGAGCTGTCGTAATACGCGCGCAGCCTCGACCAGGCGGCCGCGCACGACGAGCCAGCGCGCAGATTGGGGAATCGTGAACAGCAGGCTCAGGAAGATCGCGGATGGCACGGCCCCGGAGAACATCTTCCATCGCCACGCTTCGTCGTGCACGAGCTCACCAATGAGAAAATTGCTCAGATACGCCGCCAGAATGCCCAGCACGATGTTGAGCTGGAACAGGCCCACGAGCGCCCCGCGGCGCGAAGCCGGCGCTATCTCGGCGATATAGACCGGCGCCAGAACGGTCGAACCACCGATCGCGAGGCCGCCGATGAAGCGAAATATCATGAATGACTGCAGGCTGCCCGCGAGCGCAGAACCCACGGCCGAGACGATATACAGTACCCCCACGAGTTTGAGCGTATCGCGGGTACCGAAACGATCGCCCGGCTTGCCCATCAGCAGCGCACCGCAGAGCGTGCCCCACAGGGCGCTGGACACTGCTTCGCCCAGGCGCGCCGGCGAGAGATGGAATACCTCTCGCAACGCCTGCGTCACCCCTGAGATCACGGCCGTGTCGAAGCCGAACAGCAGCCCGGCGAGGCTCGCGGTAATCGCAATGGTGAGGCTGTGTCGCATTGCTATTCAGCGAATTCGCCCAGGCACGCCGATGTGCGCGATTACTGATGAGCCGGCGCGGTTGATTTGTGTGCCTGCGTACGTCGGATGAAATCCGCGACTTTCGCATGCAATTGTTTGAGCGAAGCCTCGTGCGCATAGACCATGTGGCCTGATTCGTATTGCGCGAATTCGATATTCGCCTGCAGCGCCGGCGGAATGGTCAGATGCTGCATCTCATAGATGCCCTGGTAGAACGGCGTCGCCAGATCAAAATAACCGGCATTGAGCATCACGTGCAGGCCGGGATCATATTTCATCGCCATCGCCAGGTCGGGCATCACGTTCGTGGATTGTTGCAAGGCATCCGGAGCGTTGGGCTCATGGTGCTGAAAATCCCAGCTGCGGAGGAGATCAACGATCGGCTTGAACAGCTTGTCCTGACCGTACTTGAGATCCTTGCGCACGTAGTCGTTGAATGAGGAGATATAGGCCGATGAGATCGCCGCCGCCTGCGGATCGTAGTCGGCCTCCTTGCTCAGCGGGTCCATGCTCGGCCCGGCGAAGCGTGTATCCAGCCGTCCCGTGGTCCGATCCGTCTCGCCCAGCAGATTCTGTTCGAATTCCCCGCCATTGATGCGCAGATCCGCCTTGAGAATGTAATCGACGGGCAATCCCGTGTACTGATGCAGCTGCGCCGCGATCGCGGCGCGTTGCTCGCTCGGCAGCGCCGAACCGGCCTGCAGCGCCCGCGCGTAGTCGTTCATCGCAAAGCGCTCGACCTCATCGAGCAGCGCGGGCAGATCCTGCGGCGCGTTGGCGAGCTTGTGGTGATACCAGGCTGTGGCCGCGTAGCTCGGCAGTGCCAGCACATAGGGCAGGTCGATGCCGGGATTGCTCTCAGGACCGTCGGGACTGGCATCAAAGTTCAGGATCTGCGAGAGCAGGATCACGCCGTTGAGGTCCACGCCGCGATCGGTCTCGAGCAGGTTGGCCAGCACCGCCGAGCGGGTCGTGCCGTAGCTCTCGCCGAACAGATATTTCGGCGCATTCCAGCGACCGTACTTCGACAGAAACTGCACGATGAAATCGGAAAAAGCCCAGCCGTCCTGGTCGACGCCGTAGAAGGCCTTTTCGCGATCCGTGCCGGCGATGCGCGAGAAGCCGGTGCCCGGCGCGTCGATGAACACCAGGTCGCTGACATCGAGCAGGCTGAAGTCGTTATTGACGATCGTGTACGGAGCGGCGGGGGTATGCGAATCATCCGCAGTGATGACGCGACGCGGTCCGAATGCCCCCATGTGCAGCCACACGCTCGAGGAGCCAGGTCCACCGTTGAAAATAAAGGTGACCGGCCGCAAGGGCGCGTTCTGCTCGGCGGGTTTCTTGCCCGCGGACTTGAAGTATGCGACATAGAACATGCTCGCTTCGGGCCGCGGATGCTCATCTTCATCCTTCGGCGCATTCTGCGGCACGTCGTCCCAGCCCTTGGGGTGCACGATGAGCGTTCCGGCATAGGCATCGTAGTCGATGCGCTGGGCATCAATCGTGACCGAGCCGGTGCTGCTCTGCTGCTCGGGTTTGAAGTGCTCGACCGGTTTACTGCTCGGCTTATCGTTTCCGGATTTATCGGAGTCGCCACTTTCGGCTGCGATGAGGATCGATGGGGCTAGCAGCAAGGCCGCGAGGGCCCATCGTGCGAGCCGTGTCATGCGTGCCATGCGGGCGAGGCCTGGAGTATGAGCTGGATGCACGCGCGCCTCCCGATCAGGTGGCGCTATTGTGCACGGTTGCCGCGCTCTAGTGGGCGCTAATAGAATCGGCGCCACCCAGGCGGGTGTAGTTCAATGGTAGAACTGCAGCTTCCCAAGCTGCTAACGTGGGTTCGATTCCCATCACCCGCTCCATCCTCCTCGCAGACAGAATTCGCCAGGACAACTGCGTGATTCC
>JBEKUL010000122.1:0-8493 GCA_049515055.1 Steroidobacteraceae bacterium
GAGCGTAGCCTGAGCTTTCTCGACCAGCCGCGCAGGCGAGACCGGCTTGACCAGATAGTCCACTGCGCCCTGGCGCAGGCCCCAGACACGGTCGGCCTGCTGTCCTTTCGAGGTCACCATCACGATCGGAATCGTGCGCGTATCCGGATCGTTCAACAATGCGCGCGTGGCCTGATAGCCGTTGATGCCAGGCATCACGATGTCCATGAAAATAAGATCGGGGTGGATCTCGCGCGCCAGCTTGATGCCTTCAGCACCATTGGCGGCAACCGCAGTGCGAAACCCATGACTCTCCAGTGCCGTCTGCATGACATGCACTTCCGTCGGAGAATCATCGATAATGAGGATCAATGCCATCGCTTCATCTCCCGATGTGCGACTCGATCGCGCCGAGCAGCTCGTCCTTGGTGAATGGCTTGGTCAGATAATGCTCCGAGCCAACGATGCGACCGCGTGCCCGGTCAAACAGGCCATCCTTGGACGAGAGCATGATCACGGGTATGGATCGGAAAACCTTGTTGTGCTTGATCAGCGCGCAGGTCTGATAGCCGTCCAGTCGCGGCATCATGATGTCGACGAAAACGATGTCCGGCTGGTGATCGGCGATTTTGGCCAGAGCATCAAAACCATCCACCGCCGTGAAGACTTCACAGCCCTCTTTGGCCAGCAGCGTCTCCGCCGTACGGCGAATCGTCTTGCTGTCATCGATGACGAGGACTTTGAGGCCCTTGAGATTACCGCTCTGCGCGAGCATGCCGGCGGCGCGCTCTTCAGCTGTCGATTCCATGCTCCACAACCTCCGGGTAGCCGGACATCCAGGCGGGCCGAAGACCCGCACGGGTGCAATCCCCGCAATCCTGATGTAAGCAAATTCGCTCCGCGTTTTAACATATCGGCTCACCCCCGGCTACGCCGGCTCCGTCACGTTTTTGAGAGCTCCCGGCAGTGGCTGGGAACATAATCATCGCTCGATCCCGCAGCGGCGCCGGAACCGTGCCTGCAGCCGCGCGATGCGACGAAATACAGCCGGTTTCAAGGAGGGAGGATGGGCACCAACGTGCGGCTGGCCGTGGTCATGGACCCGATCGAGGATATCCATTACGCCAAGGACAGCACCCTCGTCATGCTACTGGCCGCGCAGGCGCGCGGTTGGTCGTTGCACTACCTGCAGCAGGCCGATCTGCGGCTGCGCGACGGGATCGCCGAAGGCCATGCGCGCGCTCTGAGCGTGCGCGCAGACCCGAAGCTCTGGTACACGCTCGGCGCGCCGGAGGCAGCCGCGCTCGGCTCGTTCGACGTGATCCTGATGCGCAAGGATCCACCATTCGATATTGAGTACATCTACAGCACCTACATACTCGAGCGCGCGCAGCTCGCCGGTGCTTTGGTGGTGAATCACCCACGCGGGCTGCGCGACATCAATGAAAAGGTCTATACGGCCTGGTTTCCGCAGTGCTGCGCGCCGACGCTGGTCACGCGCGACATGGAGCAGATGGCGCTGTTCTCGCGGCAGTACGGCAAGGTGGTCTGCAAGCCGCTGCACGGCATGGGCGGGCATTCGATCTTCGTGCTCGACGTGGCCGACAAGAACGCGCGCGTGGTGTTCGAGACCCTGACGCACGACGGCACGCGCTTCGCCATCGTGCAGCAGTATCTGCCCGAAATCGTGACCGGAGGCGACGCGCGGGTACTGCTGATCGACGGCGAGCCGCTGCCCTACGCACTCGCGCGCATTCCCGCGGCAACCGACCACCGTGGCAACCTGGCGGCCGGTGCCCATGGTGTGGGCCGCGAGCTCACGCAGCGCGACCGCTGGCTGTGCGAGCAGATTGGACCCGCACTGCGTGAGGCCGGCATGCTGTTCGTTGGCCTCGACGTGATCGGCGGATACGTGACTGAGATCAATGTCACGAGCCCAACCGGGGCGCGCGAGTTGGAGCTGCAGTACCCGCTCGATATTGGCGGCATGTTAATGAGCGCGATCGAGCGGGCTCTGGCGAGGCGCAGACGCTGAACGTGTGGCGTGCGCACGGTCGGTGCCAAGCCGCGCCGCTATACTTAACGCGTGATGGCCTCGACCCTGACGAAAGGCGGCGTGCCGGCGCTGCTGCACCGCGAGGAGCGCGCCCCCGCGCGCGACCGGCTTATCTCAATGGTACTGCTGGCCGCGCTGCTGCATGCCATCGTGATTCTGGGCCTGACCTTCAACGATGGCGCCGCGGGGGGCGACGCGCAGACGCCCAAACTCGACGTTTTGCTGGTTACCGATGAGGCGCCGCAAGCCACTTCCAATGAGCGGGCCGCCTATCTGGCCCAACGAAGCCAGATCGGCAACGGCAATGTCGAAAGAGCGGCGCCGATCACCAGCCCAGCCAGCCGCGCTGCAATGACACGGCTACGCAGCGCCGAAGTCGGCACGCAGCATCCAGCCGCCGGGCTGCGCGCCATTACGGCGCGGCAAGTGCTGAGCAGCGACGGCAACAGCGCCGATATTCGCTACATGGGCGCGCTCAGCACGGGGGCCGACGCCGCGGCGTCGGAACCGGCGAGCGCCGATATCGATGCCGAGACGCGCAACGTCAATGGCGATGCTGCGCAGCTATTGCTCAGAGGCCCAACCAATGCACAGCGATGGGTCATTCCCGACACGCGCGCCTCGATACTGGCGCCTTATCTTGCAGCCTGGCGGCTCAAGGTCGAGCGCATCGGCAACTTGAACTACCCGGCGGCCGCCCGCGACGCGGGCCTGTCGGGCAGCCCCGTAATCGAGGTCGAGATCGGCGCCAACGGCGCATTGCTCGACGCCCGCGTGCGCCGGCGCAGCGGCTACGGTGCACTGGACGAAGCGGCGCTGCGGATACTGAAGTTCGCGAGCCCGTTCGATCCATTCCCGCCGGATCTGGCTGCCGACTATGCCCGCATGCGCTTTGCCTACCAATGGGATTTCGTGGCCGGCACGCTGCAAACCGGTGTTGTGACTGTGTCGTCAGATAGGAGACCCGGACCTTGAGGCAGCCCATACCTGACCCCATACTGATGAGCATGGGTAGTTCCGGTACTTTGGCCAATCAGCTGCTGATTGCCATGCCCTCGCTGGCCGACGGCCATTTTTCGCAGACCGTCGCACTGGTTTGCGAGCACACCGAGCGCGGCGCGCTCGGCATCGTGGTCAACAAGCCCATCGGCATGAAGCTCGGTGATGTCATGACGCAGATGCGCCTGCAGCCCTCCGATATCGGTATCAGCGAGCAGCTCGTGCTGCGCGGCGGCCCGGTTCATACCGACCGTGGCTTCGTCCTGCATCGACCGGGCGGGGAGTGGGATTCGACGCATCGGATTTCGGATCACGTGCAGGTCACGACCTCGCGGGACGTGCTGGCCGCGATCGCGCGCGGCGAGGGACCCCAGGATGCTTTCGTAGCCCTCGGCTATGCCGGCTGGGAAGCCGGCCAGCTCGAGCGCGAGATGCTCGATAATGCCTGGCTGAGCCTGCCTGTGGATGATCGTATCGTATTTGATCTTCCCTTCGAAGAGCGCTGGCAGGCGGCCTGGCAATTGCTCGGCGTCGACAGCTCCCGCGTCAGTTTGTTCGCGGGCCATGCCTGAGGCGCCAGCCCAGGTCGTTGTTGCCTTCGATTTCGGTTTGCGTCGCATCGGCATCGCCGCCGGCGACACCGTAAGCCGCACGGCCGCGCCGCATGGAGCTGTGCGCGTCAATCAGGGCGATATCGACTGGAGCCTGATCGATCGGACGATCGAGACATTCCGACCCGATCTGCTCGTCGTGGGCAGCCCCCGCAATGCCGACGGCAGCGCAGGGGCCCTGAGCGCGGCTGCGGATCGATTTGCGCTTGCGCTCGGCGAGCGCTCGCACTTGCCGGTGCGTCGCACCGACGAATACGCCTCATCCCTGGAGGCGCTCGAGCAGCTCAAACTCCAGCGCTCGAGCGGACAGCGCCGACGGCGGGTGCAACGCGCCGACATCGACAGTGCCGCAGCCGCTATCATTCTGGAGCGGTGGCTCAACAGGCGACAGGTGCGCGATGGCAGTGAGCAGGACGATTGATCAGCGGCGGCCCGACGGCACGTTGCGCCACCTGATTACGCTCAATGGCCTGAGAGCTGATGAAATCGAAGCCTTGCTCGCGCGGGCGCAGCACTACGCTGGCTGCCTCGATCATTCTGCCTCGCGCAGCGAGCGCTTGCGCGGCGTCACGATCGCGAACCTGTTTACCGAACCCTCCACGCGCACGCGCGTGTCCTTCGAGCTGGCCGGCAGGCGGCTGGGCGCCGACGTGGTGAATATAGAGCTGCAGCTGTCCTCGCGCGTCAAGGGCGAGAGCATGCTCGATACCATCTATACGCTCGAGGCGCTGCATTTCAGGGTGTTCGTGATCCGCGATGCCGAACCCGGCGTACTGGCAGAAGTCGCCGCCCATGTCGCCCCCAACGTCAGCGTCCTGTCTGCCGGTGAAGCCCACCTGTCGCATCCGACACAGGGTCTGCTCGATGCGCTGACCGTGCGCCAGCACAAGGGCAGCATCGCAGCGCAGACCATCGCCATCGTCGGGGACATCCGCCATTCGCGCGTGGCGCGCTCGGCCTACCAGGCCTTCCATGCGCTCGGCGCGCGCAAGCTGCGGCTCGTCGGTCCACGGGCGCTGATGCCCGCGGCTGATGAATTCGCAGGCTGCGAGCGCTTCGAGACCCTCGAGGAGGGACTGGAGGGCGCCGATGTCGTGATGATTTTGCGCATTCAAAAGGAGCGCTTTGCCGCCGGCGAGATTCCCGACGCGGAACAGTACTTTGCGCGTTACGGGCTCACAGCCGCGCGCCTGGCACGGGCACACTCCGGTGCCATTGTGATGCACCCGCAGCCGATGAACCGCGGCATCGAGATCGCCTCGGAAGTCGCCGACGGTCCGCAATCGGTGATCCGCGAGCAGGTCAGCAACGGCGTCGCGGTTCGCATGGCAGTGCTCGAAGCGGTTGCAGGCAGTGCGGCGCCATGAGCGCGCCGCCGCCATCGCCCGCAGTGCCGGCACGCCGCGCGCCGGACGCGGCCCTTGCCCGCCCGCACCGCGGGGCAATCCTGCTCGAGGACGCGAGCGTTTTGGCCCATACGCACTTCGCCGGCGAGCAGCACGTACTGCGGCTGCATTCCCCGCGCTGCGCCGCACGTGCGACCCCGGGCAGCTTCGTGCACCTGCGCTGCATCGATGATCTACCCATGCGCCGACCGCTCTCGATCATGCGTGCCGACAAGACGGCCGGCTGGATTGAGCTGCTGTTCAAAGTCACGGGCGCCGGAACTCGCGCGCTGGCGCAAGCTCAGCCGCCGCAAGTCCTCAGCGTGCTCGGTCCGATCGGCGTGGGCTTCACGGCGCACGCCGAGCGCCCGCGCGTGCTCGCGATCGGCGGCGGAGTCGGCATCCCGCCCATGATCTTCCTGGCCGAGCACCTCAACGACACCACGAACGCTCGCTGGAAGCCGCTCGTGCTCATCGGCTCAGAGCTGCCATTTCCGTTTCGCGTACGGCCATCGACCATATTTGTGCCCGGTATGCCCGATGAGGCCATAGGTTGCATGCCGCTGCTCGATGACTTCAGCATACCCTCGCGGCTCGCGAGCCGGGCGGGATTTCCCGGCTGCTTCGATGGCTACGTGACCGAGCTGGCGCGTGCCTGGCTCAGCAGCCGTTCGGACGCGCAGCTGGCCGAGACCGAGATCTTTGCCTGCGGGCCGACGCCGATGCTGGCCGCCTGCGCGCAGCTCGCGCGCGAGTTCGCGCTGCCCTGTCAGGTCTGCCTCGAGGAGTTCATGGCTTGCGCTGTTGGCGGCTGCGCCGGCTGCGCGGTGGCCGTACAGACGAGCGCCGGTGCGGCCATGAAGCGCGTGTGCGTCGACGGCCCCGTATTCGAAGCGATGGCCGTGTTCCCGCCGGCCGGCGTACGTGAAGCCGGCGGCCGCTAGCCGAAGTTGATCTTCGCCTCGAGATTGGTGCGCGAATCGGCGTTGGCGAGCGCCTCTTCGAGCGTGATGCGGCCGGACTTGAACAGCTTGTGCAACGCCACGTCGAAGCTGCAGACGTTGATCTCACCGCTGCGCACGATGGCCTCCTTGATGCCGATCACGTCCCCTCGCCTGACGCGCTCGGAGATGAAGGGCGTGTTGAGCATGACCTCAACTGCTGCCACGCGCTTGTTGTCGATGCCCACGACCAGCCGTTGCGCGAGGATGGCGCGCAGGTACTGCGACAGGTCGAGCGTGACCTGCTTGTGCTGATCGAGCGGAAACATGTTGATGATGCGATCGAGCGTTTCGGCGCAATTGTTGGCATGCAGAGTGGCCAGCACGAGGTGACCGGTACCGGCCAGACCGATGGCGGCCTGCATGCTCTCGCGATCGCGAATCTCGCCGATCAGGATGACATCTGGCGCCGCGCGCATGACGCCGCGCAGCGCGCGCTCGTAGCTCTTGGTGTCCAGGCCGACCTCGCGCTGATTGATGATCGAGCGCTTGTTGCTGTGCAGAAACTCGATTGGATCCTCGATCGTGATCACGTGATCCGAGGTATTCTCGTTGCGGTGATTGATCATCGCTGCCAGGGTCGTGGATTTACCCGAGCCTGTGGCCCCGACCACGAGCACCAGTCCGCGCTTGGCCATGGACAGCTCGGTGAGCACTTCCGGCAGCGCGAGGGCTTCCAGTCGCGGCATGTCGGCAGTGATGTGGCGCAGGACCATCGCGGGATAGCCGCGCTGCAGGAATATATTGACGCGGAAGCGGCCGAGCCCGGGCTCGGAAATCGCAAAGTCGATCTCGAATTCGCGCTGGAAATGCAGAATCTGCTCGGCGGTCATGAGCCCGAAGCAAATGGTGCGCACTGCCGCGGGCGGCAGCACGTGCTTATTGATTGGATAGATATGCCCCTCGATCTTGATCTTGATCGGGGCATTTGAGGTGAAGAACAGGTCCGATGCCTTGCGCTCCACCATGAGCTTGAACAGCGGCTTGGTGTTTAGTGTCGGCGTGCCCTCGGTGCCCGTGATTTCCAGCGGATCTGCGACCATCGGCTGCGCCTAAAAGTTCTTGCCTTGCACTTCTTCGACGATGGTCAGATCGCCATCGGTCTCGACCGGTTTGTTCTCGCGCTTGCTCTCTAGTTTAACGCGCAGCCGCAGCTCGTTCTTTGAATCGGCATTGCGCAGCGCATCCTCGTAGGAAATGGCGCCCTGTTCGTAGAGCTCAAACAGCGCCTGGTCGAAGGTCTTCATGCCCAGACGGTTGGAGCGTGCCATGACTTCCTTGATCTTGGCGACCTCGCCGCGGAATATCAGATCCTGAATCAGCGGCGAATTGAGCATGATTTCCATGGCGGCGATGCGACCCTTGCCGCCCTCACGCGGAATCAGGCGCTGGGAGATCAGGCCGCGGATGTTCAGCGACAGGTCCATGAGCAATTGCTCGCGCCGCTCCTCGGGAAAGAAATTGATGATGCGGTCGAGTGCCTGATTCGAGCTGTTGGCGTGCAGCGTCGCGAGCACCAGGTGACCGGTCTCGGCGAACTGAATGCCGTGCTCCATGGTCTCACGGGTCCGAATCTCGCCGATGAGGATGACATCGGGTGCCTGTCGCAATGTGTTCTTGAGGGCTGCGTCCCACGAGTCCGTATCCACGCCGACCTCACGTTGCGTGATCACGCAGCCCTTGTGCTGGTGCACGAATTCGACCGGGTCTTCAATGGTCACGATGTGCCCGCGGGTCTTATCGTTGCGGTAGCCCACCATCGCGGCCAGGGTGGTGGATTTACCCGAGCCGGTACCGCCCACCACGATGACCAGGCCGCGCTTGGTCAGCACGACCTCCTTCAATATCGGCGGCAGCTCGAGCTCATCGATTGAGGGAATCTTCCCCTTGATCAGGCGGATCACGCAGCCGACGTGACCCTGCTGCACGAAGGCACTGACGCGGAAGCGGCCGATGCCGGGCGGTGCGATCGCGAAATTGCACTCCTTGGTCGCATCGAACTCCTTGCTCTGCCGATCGTTCATGATCGCGCGCACCATCATCGCCGACTGCTCGCTGCTCAGCGGATGCTCCATCTGCGGCCGCACTTCCCCGTCGATTTTTATCGCCGGGGGGAAGTTCGCCGTGATGAACAAATCCGAAGCGAGCCGCTCAACTACGCGCTTGAGCAGCTCCTGCATAAGCTTTATGCCTTGCTCACGATCCATGGCCACTTGTCGCGCTAATCCCTGGCTGGTGGTAGTCCCTGACGGCGTGCTGCAGCCCCGCGGCTACAGCGCGTCCTTGTTCTGCGCCTTGAAGCGCGCCTCTTCCTTGCTGACCACCCCTTTGGCAACCAGTTCGGTAAGACATTGATCGAGCGTCTGCATGCCCGAGGACTGCCCGGTCTGGATCGAGGAGTACATCTGAGCAATCTTGCCCTCGCGGATCAGGTTACGGATGGCGGGCGTGCCGATCATGAT
>JBEKUL010000123.1:0-15476 GCA_049515055.1 Steroidobacteraceae bacterium
CGGAAGCCCTGCAGCACACAGTCGTGATCGATGAGGTCGTGCTCGAAGGCGCGTGTTTCCTGCAGGCACACCACGTCTGCATTCTGCTGCCCGAGCCACGCAAACAGCCCGCGCCGCGAGGCCGAACGAATGCCGTTGACGTTGAGCGTGATGACCCGCATGGTGCAATGATACCCTGCGGTTTTGACCCGGAGGGCGTGCGGCGTGCGTGACTTTCAGCGTCGATTCGTCAAGCTCGCGCTGGCGCGTCGTGCGCTGCGCTTCGGCGAATTCACGCTCAAGTCCGGGCGCGTGAGTCCTTATTTCTTCAACGCCGGACTGTTCAATGACGGTGAGTCCATCGCGGCGCTGGGGCGCTGTTACGCAGCCGCCTTGCTGCACGCCTCGCTGGACTTCGACATGCTGTTCGGGCCGGCGTACAAGGGCATCCCGCTGGTCACGGCCGCGGCGATCGCGCTGGCGCAACGCCATCACCGCAATGTGCCCTGGGCCTACAACCGCAAGGAGCCCAAGGATCATGGCGATGCGGGCGTGCTGGTCGGCAGCCCGCTCAAGGGCCGCGTCGTGATTATCGATGACGTGATCACGGCCGGTACCGCGATACGCGAGTCTATCGAGCTCATCCGTCGCGACGGGGCCGAGCCGGTTGCGGTCGCCCTTGCGCTCGATCGCCAGGAGCGTGGCCTGTCGGAGCGCTCGGCCGTGCAGGAACTGGAAGCGCACTATGGCTTGCGCTGCGTCACGATCCTGACCCTTACGGAGCTGATCGGCGCCCTGACCGCGCCGGGGCTGGGCGCAGCGCTCGCGCCCAGCGCCGAGCAGCTTGCGGCGCTGCGGGCCTACCGTCTCAAGTACGGCATCGCCACCGAGCGGCGTCGCGCCTGATGCTTGCAGCCGTGCGCCGGGCGTGGACAATGGGAGTGCGGGGCATAACCACCATGCATAATCGGCGCTATCGCTTGGGAATGGCCTTAGGATTTGCGGCTGCGCTCATTGGCGCGCTGCTTATCGCAGGCATCGCAGCCGCGGCTGACAGCCCGTCCGCGAGCAGCGCGAGCCCGGTATACCGCTGGGTTGATGAAAAGGGCGTAGTTCATTACGGCGACAGCATCCCCTCGCAGTATGCGCAGAGCGAGCGCTCGGTGCTCAATGGCCAGGGCGTCGAGGTCGGTCACGTCGCGGGCGGCAAGAATGCGGCCCAGCAGGCCGAACAGGCGCGGGCCGATGACCTGGCCCGCCAGCGCGCGCAGCACGATCAGTTCCTGCTCTCGACCTACGTATCGACCAAGGACATCGAGCAATTGCGCGATGAGCGGCTCGGGCAACTGGACGCCCAGATCAGTGCCGCGACCGGGTATATCGAGACCCTGCATGCCCGCCTGACTGCGCTCGAGGAGCGGGCCTTGCAGTTCAAGCCCTACAGCAGCGATGCGAGCGCCTCGCGCATGCCGGATGATCTGGCCGAGGATCTGGTGCACACGGCCAATGAGGCGCGCGGTCAGCGCGTGGCGCTGGAGGCCAAGCGACGCGAGCAGATCGACACGCGCGCGGCATTCGAGGGGGATATTCAGCGCTATCGCGAGCTCACTGCGCGACCCCACGGTTGAGGGCAAGGGCGCGCGGGGGCCGCCTTAGGGCTCTGGCGAGCGCTAATGCCGCCCCGCTAATGCCGTCCGCTATGCCCGAAGCCGGCCTCGCCGCGTGCGCTGGCATCGAAGTCCGCCACCCATTCGAGCGCGACCTGTACCACGGGCACGACGATCAACTGAGCGATGCGCTCACCCGGTGCGATCTCGTAGTCCGTCTCGCCGCGATTCCAGCAGGAAATCATCAGCGGGCCCTGGTAGTCCGAGTCGATAAGCCCAACCAGGTTGCCGAGCACCACCCCGTGCTTATGCCCGAGGCCTGAGCGCGGCAGAATCAGCGCGGCCAGCGCCGGGTCCTGCAGATAGATCGACAGACCCGTCGGAATGAGTTCGGCCTGTCGTGGCGCCAGGCGCACGGGCGCGTCGATGCATGCGCGCAGATCCAGTCCGGCGCTGCCCTCGGTCGCGTAGCGCGGCAATGGAAACTCGCGCCCGATGCGCGCGTCCAGAATCCGGATCTTGAGCTTTCGGCGGCCGCCCTCTTCCATCAGGAGCCAGTTTGCGTCGAGCGCAACGGCGCGGCAACCGAGGTGGCGCCCGCGGCGCGTGCGCGCTCGTGTTCGAGCTGCTCGCTGTAGCGCTCGATGATCAGCCCCGTGAGCGAGCGCGCGAGCTCCTGCTTGCTCGCCGAGGGCAGCTCCAGGCGCCCCCCGCGCCACAGCACCAGCAGGGCGTTCTCATCCGCGTCGAAGGCCTTGTCATGGCCGACTTCATTGGCGGCAATCAGATCGAGATTCTTGGCCAGTAATTTCTCGCGTGCATACTGCTCGACGGCATGGGTCTCGGCGGCGAAGCCAACCACGAACGGCCGCGGCGTGCTGGCACTGACCTGCGCCAGGATATCGACCGTACGCGTGAGCTCCAGACCCATCGTCTGGCTGCTCTTCTTGATCTTCTGCTCGCTATAGCTGGTCGGCCGATAGTCGGCCACGGCCGCGGTGCCGATGAAGATCGCGGTGCCGGGCAGCTCGCGCTGTACGGTAGCGTACATTTGCTCGCAGCTCTCGACGTCGATGCGCCGCACTCCGGGCGGCGTCGCCAGTGCAACCGGCCCGCTGATGAGCACCACTTCGGCGCCGGCCTCCTGCATCGTCTGCGCCATCGCGAAGCCCATCTTGCCGGAGCTGCGATTGCTGACGAAGCGCACCGGATCGATGCACTCGCGGGTCGGTCCGGCGGTGATGAGCACGCGGCGGCCGTGCAGCACTCCGCCCTGACTGAGCAACGGAGTGATCAGCGCGAGCACTTCCAGCGGCTCGAGCATGCGGCCCGGACCGTTCTCGCCGCAGGCTTGATTGCCGACGCCGGGACCGAGCACGCGTACGCCGCGCTGGCGCAGCAGAGCGAGATTGGCCTGGGTCGCGGCGTTGCGCCACATCAGTTGATTCATCGCCGGGGCCACCGCGATCGGCGCTGCGCTCGCCAGTGCCAGAGTGCTCAGCAGATCGTCGGCGAGTCCATGCGCGAGCCGGGCGAGAAAATCAGCGCTCGCGGGGGCGATCAGCAGCAGCTCGGCCCAGCGCGCGAGCTCGATATGCCCCATGGCGGCTTCCGCTGCCGGATCCCACAGATTGCTGCGCACCGCTCGTCCCGACAGCGCCTGAAACGTCATCGGGGTGACAAATCTGCGCGCAGCCCCCGTCATGACCACCTGCACCTGCGCGCCATGCTCGATCAGCCGGCGCACCAGTTCCGCGCTCTTGTAGGCCGCGATACCGCCGGTGACGCCGAGCAGGATGCGTTTACCCTTCATGGTCCGATTATCTGACTTTTACCCGATGTGCGCTCGATATGAGGATCGCACGGCGCAGTCATGTGACCCCAGACTTGGCGCACAGTTTTAATGCAAGTCGAGCCCAGCGCATGAGCATCAAGGATACAAGGCGACGCCGATGAGCGCGCAGCTTTCGCTCCCCCTGGCAGAGGCGGAAAAGCAGATGACGGCGCCCTCGCCCAGGCAACGGCTCTACGTTCTGGGCGAGCTCAATGAGCCGCGCCCCGCAACAGCCAGCGAGATTATCGCGGCCGCGCGCCGAGCGATGACGCATCGCGTGCGTCGGGGAACAGCCATGGACTCGCCACACGCGGTGCGCGAATTCCTGGCGATCAAACTGGGCAGTCTCGAGCATGAGTTGTTCGCGGTGCTGCTGCTTGATAATCGCCACCGGCTCATCGACTACATCGAGCTCTTCCGGGGCACGATTGACGGCGCGAGCGTGCA
The DNA here is from genome assembly GCA_049515055.1 of Steroidobacteraceae bacterium. Classification (GTDB taxonomy): domain Bacteria; phylum Pseudomonadota; class Gammaproteobacteria; order Steroidobacterales; family Steroidobacteraceae; genus FEN-1191. Next base: position 3,868 of record JBEKUL010000123.1, read on the forward strand.
TCCCCGGGAAGTGGTGAAGCTCGCGCTCGCGCGCAATGCCGCGGCCCTGGTGCTGGCGCACCCGCACCCTTCCGGCGCCGCCGAGCCGAGCCACGCGGATGAATTGATTACCCGACGGCTGCGCGAGGCCCTCGCGCTGGTGGATATCCGCGTACTGGACCACATCATCATCGCCGGTGGCGAAGCCATGTCATTTGCAGAGCGCGGACTGATCTAGCTTAGAAACCCTGACGATCACTGCAACGATTTGGCAAGCTAGCGTCCATGCACCGACGTCCCGACGCGCGCGCCATCCTGCTGGGTTTCGCCGCTGTCTACATCATCTGGGGTACGACTTTCCTCGGCATCGCGCTCACGATCCGCAGCATTCCGCCTTTTTTCGCCGGCGGCATCCGCTTTCTGGCGGCGGGCGGGTTGCTCTATATCTATCTGCGTGCACGCGAGCGCCATCCCTTCGCGGGTCTGGACATCGGCGGCACCATCCTGTGCGGCCTGTTGCTCAGCGGCGCGGGCAACGGCTTCATCATCTGGGCGCAGCAGGGCGTGCCCTCAGGCATCGCGTCACTGTTCGTCGGCAGCATTCCGGTGATCGTGCTGCTGCTCGACTGGATGTTCTTCAGCCATCGCGCGCCGACGCCGGTCGCCGCATTGGGGCTCGCGCTCGGACTGGGCGGCCTCGTGGTGCTCGCGCTGCACACCGATTCGCTCCCAGGCCACGTGCGGCCGATACAAATCTGCGCGGTGCTGATCGCCGCGTTTGCCTGGAGCCTCGGCACCCTGCTGCAGCGCCGTTACACCGGAGCCGATCGCATCATGAATTTCACCTGTCTGCAGATGATCATCGGCGGTGTGTTCCAGACGCTCATGGGCTTTGTCGATCGCGAGGGCCCTGGGTTCTCGTTGAGCCAGGTCACGCTGCAATCCGCCCTTGCGTTGCTGTATCTGATCGTCTTCGGCAGCCTGATCGCGGCCAACTGCTATACCTTCATCGTGGCGCATGTCGGGGCGGCGCGGGTCAGCACCTACGCGCTGGTCAATCCGCTGATCGCCCTGACGCTCGGCGCGCTCGTGTTAGGGGAGAAGATCACCCCCCCGACCCTGCTCGCAGCCGGCCTGGTGTTGCTCGGCGTGGCCCTGGTGCTCTGGCAGGGGCGGCGCAGGGCCCCTGATGAGCTGGCCGGGCAGCCTTCGCTTGCTGTCAGCCCCCGCCGGCTGGTATAAAGCGACCCTTTCGCCAGGATCCACCCCCATGTCCCGCGTCTGTCAGCTCACGGGCAAGAGCCCGGTAAGCGGTAACACCGTCTCGCATGCGAACAATCGCACGCGCCGGCGTTTTCTGCCCAATCTGCATACGCAGCGCTTCTGGCTCGAGGGCGAGGGGCGCTGGATCACGTTGCGCGTCTCGGCCAACGCGATGCGCACGATCGAGAAGAAGGGCCTGGAATCGGTGCTGGCCGGTATGCGCAAACGCGGCATCAAGGTCTGAGGATCTGACGGGAGCGAGCATGCGCGAGAAAGTCAAACTGCTCTCCTCGGCCGGCACGGGTCATTTCTATGTCGCGATGAAGAACAAGCGCCTGCATCCGGACAAGATGGAAGTGCGCAAGTTCGACCCGGTCGTGCGCAAGCACGTCGCGTACAAGGAAACCAAGATCAAGTAGTCACGGTGGGCGCGTGCCTGAGTTGCCCGAGGTCGAGACCACGCGCCGCGGCATCGAGCGCGCCCTGCAGGGCCATCGCATCACGGCGCTGCGCATTTACGAGCCTCGCCTGCGCTGGCCCATCGAGGCGCAACTGCCCGCGCAGCTCGCCGGTCAGCAGGTGCTGGCCATCGGCCGGCGCGCCAAATACCTGCTGCTGACACTCGAGCGCGGCAGCCTGATCCTGCACTTAGGCATGTCCGGCAGCCTGCGCCTGCTGCCCATCGATGCGCCGCGCCTCAAGCACGATCACTTCGACCTCGCGCTGGAGCCCGCTCTGAACCTGCGCTTCAACGATCCGCGCCGCTTCGGCAGCCTGCACTACACGAGCGAGGATCCTGCGCAGCATCGGCTGCTGCGCTGCCTGGCGCCCGAGCCATTCGATGAGGCCTTCGGTGCCGCGTATCTGTGGCGCGTCACGCGCGGGCGCCGGGCCGCAATAAAACAGATTCTGATGAACGGGCGTCTCGTCACCGGTGTCGGCAACATCTACGCCAGCGAAGCGCTGTTTCGCGCCCGTATCCATCCGCGGCGCGTGTCGCGGCGCCTGACGCTCAAGGAATGCGCGCGCCTGGCGCGCGCGGTACGCAGCACCCTGGCGGGGGCGATTCGAGCCGGCGGCACGACTTTGCGCAATTATGTAAGCACCGAGGGCAACCCGGGCGCTTTCCGCCAGAAGCTCTACGTCTATATGCGCGAGGGGCGGCCCTGCCGCGCCTGCGGCACGTTGATCCGGCACATCACGCAGGGCCAGCGCTCGAGCTATTTCTGTCCGCAGTGCCAGCATTGAGCCTCGCAATACTCAAAGCCGACCCGGTCATGGCCGCCCTGATCAAGGCGGCCGGTCCATGCCGGATCGAGCCGCATCCCGAACGCGGCGCCTTCGAGGCGCTCGTACGCGCGATCGCGCACCAGCAATTACATGGCATCGCCGCAGAGCGCATCCTCGCTCGCTTCGTCGCCTTGTTTTCCGACGCGCAGTTTCCGGCGCCACAGCAGGTGCTCGCGGCCTCGGACCAGCAATTGCGCGCAGTGGGTTTTTCTCGCTCCAAGGTCGCCGCGCTCAAGGACCTCGCGGCCAAGACGATCGCCGCAGTGGTGCCCGGGGCGGCCGAGCTCGCGCAACTGAGCGACGGCGAGCTCATCGAGCGCATCAGCACCGTGCGCGGCGTCGGCCGCTGGACCGTCGAGATGCTGCTGATATTTCAACTGCGGCGCCCCGATGTCCTGCCGGTCGATGATTTCGGCGTGCGTAACGGCTTCCGGCTCGCCTATGGGCTCAAGGCGTTGCCCACGCCGCGTGCGCTGGCCGAGTTCGGCGAGCGCTGGAAGCCTTACCGCAGCACCGCCGCCTGGTACTTATGGCGCGCGGTGGATCTGGCGCGAGCCCAGCGCCTGCCGCCGTGCCCGCGTGCGCCTCGCCGCCTCAGCACAGCAGCGCGCCGGCGTGCAGCCCCGGCTCGGTGCGCACGTAGGTGATCGACAACAGCAGTTGATCGCCGCTGGGCTGCATCGTGCGCGGTCGCTGCTGACCCTCCAGGTCATAGCACACGCACAGCCGATCGCCGTCCAGCTCGATGATCGCCCGCATGTGCTTGCCCGCGTATGGCCCCTCGATCCCGATGATATCCAGCGCGCAGGGCACGGCCGACTCGTTGAGCTCGAGCTCGCCATAATCGAGCACGCGGTCGCGCCGATCGACGATCCGATAGGTCTGGCTCTCGATGATCAATTGCGCAACACGCAGCTGCGCGACCACGAGTTCGTGCCCCGAGACATTAGCCGCCACGGGCACCCAGGTACCGTCCAGATTCAGGCAGCACTGAACGCTCACGGCCGGCAGTCTAACCCTGGAGGGCGACGGCCGGAATGCTATGCTTCGGCTATTTCTCCCGAGCCGCACGATGAGTAAGCCAATCCGGATTCTGGCCGCCGCGGCCTTGCTCGTTCCCCTGCTGGGGCCCCTGCAATCGTGCCGCACGGACCCGCCTGCGAGCGCGAATGCGCTGGCCGCGCCCGCCGCAAAGACGCACCAGGCCATGGTCGTGGCCGCCAACCCTCTGGCCGCGCAGGCGGGGCTGGATGTACTGCGCTCGGGCGGTCTGGCCGCCGATGCGGCGGTCGCGGTGCAGGCCATGCTCGGACTGGTGGAGCCGCAGAGCTCAGGGGTCGGCGGCGGCGCGTTCATCACTTATTACGACGCGCACACGCGCACCGTGACCGCCTATAGCGGACGCGAGAGCGCCCCGGCAGGGGCGAGCCCGGGTATGTTTCTGGACGAAGCCGCTCACCCCTTGCCGTTCACGACCGCGGTACTGAGCGGCCGGGCCACGGGCGTGCCCGGAGCCATCGCCGCCCTGGACCTGATGCAGCGCGAGCATGGCCGGCTGGCGTGGCGGGATCTGTTCACTGCGGCCGAGCGCCGGGCGAGCGAGGGCTTTGTCGTGAGCCCGCGTCTGGCGCGCTTCATCGCCAGCTCGGTGCCCGAGGCTGGCGCCGTGGATGTGGTTCATTACTTCAGCAAGCCGGACGGCACACGCGTGTCAGCCGGTGATGTGCTGGTCAATGCGGCCTATGCGGCCACCTTGCGGCGCCTGTCGATGGAAGGGGCCGGCGCGCTCTACCACGGCCCGATAGCCGAGGACATCGTACGGCGCGTGCACGATGCGCCGCTGCCGGGCTCGCTCTCACTCGAGGATCTGGCGCAATTCCGGCCCATCGAATCCAGCGCATTGTGCCGCCCCTGGCGCGGCTATCAGGTGTGCACGCCGCCATTGCCCTCTGGAGGCGTTGGCGTACTGCAGGGCCTGCTGCTGCTGGATCACACCGACATCGATCGGCGCGGCCCCGATGATCCGATCGCCTGGGTGCAATTGGGCGAGGCCGAATGTATGCCGATCGCAATCGCTACGTTGGCGATCCGGCCTTCATCCAGGTACCACTCGAAGGAATGCTGGACCCCGGGTACTTGCGAGCGCGCGCGGCGCTGATCGCAGATCGGGCCGCAAGCGCGCCACCTGCGCCGGGCAGTCCGCCGGGGGCGCGAGCGATGGGTCCGGATCACACTGCAGAGCCCGGCGGCACGACGCAGTTCGTGATCGTCGATACGCTGGGCAACGTGGTCTCGATGACCACGACGGTCGAGAGCATCTTCGGCACCGGCCGCATGGTCGACGGATTTTTTCTGAATAATCAGCTCACGGATTTCAGCTTCTCGCCGACCGATACCGATGGGCGGCCCGCTGCCAACGCCGTTGCGCCCGGCAAGCGGCCGCGCTCGGCCATGTCCCCGACCATCGTGCTCGACGCGCAGGGACGCTTCGTCGCGGCGCTGGGTTCGGCCGGCGGACCGGCGATCATCGCCTACATCCTCAAGACCCTGATCGGCACGTTCGACTGGCATCTTTCCATGGGCGCGGCGATCGCTCTGCCCAATCTGGTCGTGCGCGGCGGCAGCTTTGCCGCCGAGACGCAGCGCTTTACGCCCGGACTGCTCGAGGCGCTCAATGCCCGCGGCATGGATCTGCACCCGGGTCAGTACGAGGAGTCCGGTCTGCAGGGCGTGCGCGTGCGGCCCGATGGCTCACTGGATGGGGCTGCCGATCCGCGCCGCGAGGGCGTAGCCCTGGCCTATTGAGGCTCGAGTCGGCGGCGGAACGCGGCCTCGACCAGCGGGTGCACGAAATGACTGATGTCGCCGCCGAGCATGGCGATCTCGCGCACCAGGGTCGAGGAGATGAAGGTGAACTGCTCCTTGGGCACCATGAATATGGTCTCGATCTCGGGCTCCAGGTGCCGGCCCATATTGGCGAGCTGAAATTCGAATTCGAAATCGGACACCGCCCGCAAGCCGCGCACGATGACCTGCAGGCCGTGCTCGCGCGCGATATCCACTGTCAGGCCGCTGTAGCTGACGACTTCGACGTTCGGCACATCGGCGAGCACGCCGCGAACGAGCTCGACGCGCTGCTGCAGATCAAAGGTCGGGGTCTTGTTGGGGTTGGCGGCAATGGCGATGACGATGCGAGCGAAGATGCCCGCCGCCCGGCGCGCGATATCCTCATGTCCGCGCGTGAACGGATCGAAGGTCCCTGGATACAGCGCGCTCGATCTCATGCGCTCGCACCTGCCTGTCCCGATTGGTACAGATGATACCCGACCTCGCCGGCCGTGCCGGCGCGCAGCTCGCGCCAGGCCCCAGGCAATGCCGGCAAGCCCTCGCGCCGGGCGTGCTCGACATAAATGCGCGCATCGCTCGCAAGCCAGCCGCGCTCGAGCGCGCGCGCGGCCGCGGCGAGCTCCCCCGAGGCATAGGGCGGATCGAGGAAGACGAGATCGAAAGCGCGCGCATTGCCCGACAGGTAGCGCTGCGCCTCCGTGCACAGCACACTGGCGCGTCCCGCGGCCGGCCACTGTGCGAGCAAACGCTCGATCACCAGGCTCACCGCACGGCGCTGCTCGATGAACACGACCTCGGCGGCGCCGCGTGAGAGCGCCTCCAGACCGAGCGCGCCGGAGCCGGCGAACAGATCCAGGCAATGCGCGCCCTGAATCCGGGGCTGCAACCAGTTGAACAGGGTCTCGCGCACGCGATCGGGAGTGGGGCGAATATCGGCTGCGGGAAAATGAATTTTGCGCCCACGCCACTGCCCGCCGATGACGCGCAGGGTGCGCTGCGGCCGAACGGGCTTGGCTGTTGTAGCGGACATGGCGCGCTCAAGCCTACCGCAGCTGGCACCGCGCCGTGGCACTGTGCCATGCGACAATCCGTGCCATGCCGGCGATTCCAGAGCGCAGTGATGAGTCCCAGGGCTTCTTTGGGCGCCTGAAGGCGCGCCTGAATCGCGGCGGGGCCTCGATCGCACGCGACCTGCGCGGCCTGGTGCGCTCTCGCAAGATCGACGCCGCGGTGCTCGAGGAGCTCGAAGCGCGCCTGCTCAGCGCCGACGTGGGCGTGCAAGCCACGCGCGAGATCCTCGATGAGCTCAATCGACGCGTGGCGCGCCACGAACTCGATGACGTCGAGGCCCTGCTCGGCGCAGTGCGCGATCGCGTCAGTGCGCTGCTCGAGCCGTGCGAGCGCCCGTTGCAGATCGAGCGCTCGGCCAAACCGTTCGTGGTGCTGGTCATCGGCGTGAATGGCTCGGGCAAGACCACGAGCATCGGCAAGCTCGCGCGCGCGCTGCGCGAGCAGGGATTGAGCGTCATGCTCGCCGCGGGTGATACGTTTCGCGCCGCCGCGGTCGAGCAATTGCAGGTCTGGGCGCAGCGCACCGGCAGCGCCTTCAGCGCGCAGCAGACCGGAGCGGATCCGGGCGCCGTGATTTTCGATGCCCTGCAGGCCGCGCGTGCGCGCGGCATCGATGTGCTGCTCGCCGATACCGCGGGGCGCCTGCACAGCCAATCGCATCTCATGGATGAGCTCAAGAAGGTCAAGCGGGTGATCGCGCGCCTGGATCCGAGCGCGCCGCACGAGGTCCTGCTCGTGCTGGATGCGAATCAGGGGCAGAACGCACTCGCCCAGGCGCAGCAGTTTCATGCCGCCCTCGGGGTAACCGGCCTGGTGCTGACCAAGCTCGATGGCAGCGCACGCGGCGGCATCCTGATCGCCATTGCACAAGCGCTGGGGCTGCCGATCCGCTTCATCGGCGTGGGCGAGGGCGTCGAGGACTTCGGCGCCTTCAACGCGCGCGCCTTTGCCAGCGCCTTGATCGACGGCGGCGCAACGTGATTCGCTTCGAGCGCGTCACCAAGCGCTACCCGAATGGACGCGTGGCGCTGTCGGAACTGAGTTTCGAGGTCGGCGAGGGCGAGATGGTGTTCCTGAGCGGGCGCTCGGGTGCCGGCAAGAGCACCGTGCTCAAGCTCATTGCCCTGCTCGAGCGCCCGACGCGCGGACTGGTGGAGGTCGGCGGCCAGAATACGGCCACCCTGCCGCCGCGGCGCGTACCGTTGTTCCGGCGTCGCCTCGGCATCGTGTTGCAGGATCATCGGCTGCTCATGGACCGGCCGGTGTTCGATAACGTCGCGCTGCCGTTGATGGTCGCCGACATCACGCTCAAGGAGATCGACAAGCGCGTGCGCGCCGCGCTCGATCAGGTCGGATTGCTCGGCAGGGAGCGCGTCGCGCCGCTGGAGCTGTCGGTCGGCGAGCAGCAGCGCGTGGGCATCGCGCGCGCGATCGTGAGCAAGCCGCCGGTGCTCGTGGCTGATGAGCCCACGGGCAATCTGGACGCGACGCTGGCCGCTGAGGTCATGGGCCTGTTCCAGCGCTTCAACGAAGTCGGTGTCACCGTCATCGTCGCCACTCACGATCAGTCCCTGATACGCGCATCGGGACGGCGCCAGATCGTGCTCGAAGCGCAGCCCTGAAGGCCCCGCTCATGGCAAGCGTTTCGAACTGGGCTGCTCGACACGCACATGCACTCGTGTCCTCCTGCGGGCATCTCGCACGACATGGCACGGCCACAACCCTGACGGTGATTGTCATGGGTCTGGCGCTCGCCCTGCCGCTCGCCCTTGAACTGCTGGTGCGCAATGTGCACGCCGCCACCGGTGATTTCTCGGCCGCGATCGGCCTGTCGGTGTATTTGAAGCCGCAGGTCAGCGAGCAGAGCGCGCGCCAATTGGTGGCGCATCTGGCGGCGCGCTCCGATGTCGCCAGCGTCGAGCTGATCACGGCGACGCAGGGGCTCGAAGAATTGCGCACGCAGGCCGGCTTGGGCGCCGCGCTGGATGCGCTGAGCGAGAACCCGCTGCCCAACGTACTGGCGATCCGGCCCACGAGCGCCGCCCTGGATGCCGCGCGGCTGCAGACGCTGCGCAGCGCCGTGGCCGCGTGGCCGGAAGTCGACTCGGTGCAGCTTGATCAGGACTGGGTCACGCGCTTCGGCGCCATCCTCGCGCTGATGCAGCGCGTAGCATGGATCACTGCCGGCTTGTTGGCAGTCGGGGTCATCGCAGTGGTCGGCAATACGATCCGGCTCGAGGTGCGCAGCCGCGCTGCGCAGATCGAAGTCACGCAATTGGTCGGCGGCAGCGCTGCGTACGTGCGCCGGCCATTTCTTTATACCGGCGCGCTCTACGGGCTGATCGCGGGATTGATCGCCTGGGGCATCGTCGAGGGCGCGCAGCTCGCCCTGGCACCCTACGTTGCCCGGCTCGCCTCCGCCTACGGGGAGCGCTTCGCCCTGAGCGGGCCCAGCATCCGGGAACTCGCAGCCCTCGCCGTGGTCGGAATTGGACTGGGCTGGCTCGGCGCTGCCATTGCGAGCCAGCGCGAAATCGCCCGCAGCGCTCCGGGCCGAGGATGAGGCCTGAAGCTCCTCCAAGTGTCTGACGCGAAAAGCCCATTTTCCGGCCTTGAGGGCTTAGCAGTCGCTCTTGAAGAGTGCTAAAATGCCCCCATGATTACTGATCCCCTTATGATTGCCGCCTTACCCGGCAGGAGCATGGCGCCATGAATGCCAGCACCGCGCTGATCGCCCAGAACGCAGGCTTTGGCCTGGCCGGCCCGATTGGGAGCTTCGAGGCTTACCTGGATCGGGTCAGTCGCATCCCCGTGCTCGATCGCGAGCACGAGCAGGCGCTCGCGCAGCGATTTCAACGCGATGGGGATCTGGATGCCGCGCGCGAGCTGGTGCTCTCGCACCTGCGCTTCGTCGTGCACATCGCCCGCGGCTACGCGGGCTACGGCCTGCCGTTGGGCGATCTGGTCCAGGAAGGCAACATCGGCCTGATGAAAGCCGTCAAGCGCTTCGACCCGGCCGTAGGTGTGCGGCTGGTGTCTTTCGCAGTGCATTGGATTCGTGCCGAGATTCACGAATACGTGCTGCGCAACTGGCGCCTGGTCAAGGTCGCCACCACCAAGGCGCAGCGCAAACTGTTTTTTAACCTGCGCCGCCTGAAGAAGAACCTGAGCTGGCTCAGCGCCGATGAGACGCGCGCGGTCGCGAATGATCTGGGCGTAAGCACGGCCGAGGTCACCGAGATGGAGCGGCGGCTCTCAGCCCGGGACCTCTCCTTCGATGTCGCAGCCGAAAGCGATGAGGACGAGGCCTACGGGCCGGCGGCCTATCTGCCGGCAGCGGATGCGGATCCAGCCGAACAGGTCGAGGCCGAGGAATGGAGCAGCACGACCGCGCAGAATCTGTCCCTTGCCATGCAGCGACTGGATGATCGCAGCCGCACGATCCTCAAGCGACGCTGGATGAGCGAAGACAAGGCCACGCTGCACGAGCTGGCTGCCGAATACGGCGTGTCAGCCGAGCGCATACGCCAGATCGAGGCTGTGGCGATCAATCGGCTGCGCGCACTGGTGCCGAGCCCGGCCTGAAAGCGCGCTCAAGGCGCCGGCAGGCCCGCCAGCGAGAGCGCGAAGGAAATCTCCACCCGCCGATTCTGCGTACGGCCTTCGGCCGAGTCGTTGCCGGCGAGATTAGCCGCCTCCCCCGCGCCCACGCCGGATAGGCGACCGGCACTGATCCTGGCGGCCTGCAGCGCGCGCAGTATCGCGGCGGCGCGCTGCGCCGAGAAGCTCAAGTTCGCGCTCGCCCCGCCGATGTCATCGGTGTAGACCACGATCTGCGCCACGAGCCGCTTTTGTTGCCGCAGCAATTGCGCGGCGAGCGCGAGATCCTGCTGCATCGCATCCGCGCGCAGCGTCACGCTGTCGGGCTTGAACAGCAATTGCGCCGGCATGCGCAGGATCAGGCGCCGCGGCTCGCGCACGATCAGCAGCGCATCGTCCTGGGTTCGTGCACGCAAGAGTGATCGCAACTGCGTCTCGGCGCGATCCAGCTCACGCCGCAACGAGCGCGGTACCGGTGCGGAGGCGCCCGTCGCGGGGCTGGCCGCCGGCATCGCCGGCTGCGCGAGTGCGGGCTGCGCCGGGCAGCCGATCGCGAGCGCCAGAGCGAGCGCCAACCAAGCCGCAGCGGAGCCTCGAGGCTCAGGTCTGAACATAATCCTTGAAGTCTAGGGCAACGCCTGAGTTGTTGCTGCGCGTGCGCCTGCTCCCAAGGCTATCGTTTGATCCTTGCCACATTGGCCATCGCAAAAATTGCGACAAGCGTCGCAAATTGGAGACGCTATGAGCAACAATGCCTTGATCTGCTATATTTTTTTTCACCAGTTGGAGATATAGTCGCTGGTAGTTGCCGCACTGCGAATCAGTGCGGCAGAAATCGGACACCCAGGCCTTCTGCGCCCTTCGATGGAAGAAACCCGGGCTGTCGCGATGGGCACGGACCGCGGCAAGCCACTCTTTAGTGCATGTCGCGAGTGTTCTGAGGCGCGAACTGACGCGTTGGTCCCGCAATTTCGGGATGGGCCTCTTAAGGCCGGGCACTCAGGTCTGCTAATTTGCCCGTCAGCGGCAGACCTGTGTCGATTGCGAGAGTTGAAACCCCGCCTGGCGGGGTTTTTTTTGCGCGCGAGGCCCGTCGAACGTACCTTACACCGATCAACGAGTGAAGATTATGAGTCGCGCCGCCGCTGTTTTGCAGCGGCCAAGATCTTCCAGATTGTTGCCGGTATCCTACCTTGGTAGTATAAGGGTAAGATGAAAACGAAGACATCTCTTACCCTTTCCGGGGACCTCATCGCCAGGATCGACAAGTTGGCCGGTTCGAAGGTCTCCCGCTCTTCGTACATCGAACAGATCCTGCGAGACTTCGTGGACGGGCGTGCTCAGGCTCGCAAGGACGCGCGGGAGATCGCTGCCATCAACCGTCATGCGGCTCAGCTTAATGCTGAGATGAGCGATGCAATTTCCTTTCAGGCCGTTGCGGCGGATGAGTGAGGCGGGGCGCGTTATACCGGGTCCGCCGCCCTCCCGGTGACCCAAAGCCGGCACGTGTCTTCGTCGTCGTGAGCCGGCAGGCACTGATCGACTCGAATTACTCCACG
>JBEKUL010000124.1:0-8426 GCA_049515055.1 Steroidobacteraceae bacterium
TGCACGGCAGACCCAATATCTACGTAAAGCTGTCGGAGATCCTGCATCGTGTGAATGGAAGCGTCGCAGCCGATCTGGCCTCGCATCGCGACCGCCTGGATCATCTGTTCGGTATCTTCGGCGAGGATCGTGTGCTGTTTGGAAGTGACTATCCCAATAGCGTGGGTACGGCAACGCTGTCGGAAATCGTGGCGCTCGTGAAGCAGTACTTTGCCTCCAAGCCGCGCTCGGTGGCAGAGAAGTATTTCTGGAGGAACTCGCTGCGCTGCTACAAATGGATCAAACGCTCGGCGAATCAGCCTGGAGCTTGAGTCGCGCCCGGGCCATGCGCTGGCAAAGCAACCTGCCTGCGTACCTCATGCTGCTCGCGCTGCTGACGAGCGGTTGCGTCCTGAGCGGCTCCGTGACCGTCACTAATGCCAAAAACGATATCTACGGGATCACGTATAGGTTGGAATGCAGCGGAGACTACGCAGTTCTGAACGGCGTGCCGTTCTCTGGGCTGGCGGAGATGGACTCCAATACATCTTCGGCGCACATGCTGATCGGCGCGAGCGGTCAGCTATCGGGTTCCTCTTACGCCATGGTCCTGTCGTTGACGGCAAGCTAGGCCGCGCGCAGCTCGCGAAGCATTGCGCTAGAATCTGCGCGCGAAAATCCCGCTCGAGGTCCACCCCATGCTCCCCGTGAAAAAAATCGGCGGATTGCGCCCTTGGATTCTGATTGCAGCCGCGCTGACGCTGGCCAGCGCACTACCGGGTATGGCGCGTGCGCAGGGCGCCGGCGGCGCCCCAGCGGCTTGTCCGGATAATCAAAACGCCCTGACGCTGCCGCCCGGCTTCTGCGCAACGATATTCGCGGACAACATAGGTCATGCACGCCACTTGGTGGTGGGCAGCAATGGCGTTGTTTACGTAAATACCTGGAGTGGGACCTATTACGGCAACGACCAGGTGCATTCTGGCGGCTTCCTGGTTGCGCTCCAGGATACGAAAGGCACGGGCCGAGCCGATGTCAATGAGCGCTTCGGCGAGACGGTTCAGAGTGGTGGTCACGGCGGCACGGGCATTGGGCTGTACCACGGTTACCTCTATGTCGAGAGCAACGACAAGATCGTGCGCTATGCGCTGCCTGCCGGCGCGATCGTGCCCGCGGGCGCAGCGGAAGTGATCGTATCGGGACTGCCGTTGACCGGCGATCACCCCATGCATCCGCTCGCAATCGATGCGGATGGCCAGCTGTACGTTGATCTTGGTTCGGCGACCAATGCCTGTCAGGCGCAGAACCGCATGCTCAGGTCCCCGGGACTGCGCCCCTGCACGGAGCTCAAGACCCGTGCGGGCATATGGCGCTTCGACGCCAATCGGACCAACCAGGTGTTCTCAGCGGCGCAGCGCTACGCGACCGGTATTCGCAACGCCGTTGGAATCACCGTGGACTCGACTGGTCACGGAATCTTTGCGACTCAGCATGGCCGTGATCAGCTGTCGCAGAACTGGCCGGACCTCTACAAGCCGGAACAGAGCCCCGTATTGCCGGCGGAGGAATTGCTGCTCATTAAGCAAAACGGTGACTATGGCTGGCCCGAATGTTATTTCGATGGCATTCAGGGCAAGCTCGTGCTCGCGCCTGAATATGGCGGCGATGGCGGCAAAAGTGTCGGTATCTGCGCGCAGAAGCTTGCACCGATTGCAGCCTTTCCGGCTCACTGGGCGCCGGATGATTTGCTCCTGTATTACGGCGCAGAGTTTCCCGATCACTACCGCGGCGGCGCGTTCATCGCATTCCACGGCTCATGGAACCGCGCGCCGTTCCCGCAACAGGGCTACAACATAGTTTTCCAGCCGCTAGCGAACGGCAGTGCCCATGGCAGCTGCGAGATTTTTGCGGACGGCTTCGCCGGTCCGTTGAAGGACCCGGCGAAGGCTCTGCACCGACCCACCGGACTCGCAGTGGGCCCTGACGGGGCGCTGTATGTGGCCGACGATCAGAAAGGTCGTGTCTATCGCATCGTTTACAGCGGCGGGGCTCAGAGCGCGGCTGTGCGAGTGACGCCGTGTCCGCCCGCGGATGCACCGCCGGGATCGATGGTCGCGTTGGTTGCGGGGCCGCCGGAGGGCACGCATCCGGATGCAGGCAACGCCAGCGGCGGGGCGCCAGCAGTGCCGCAGGGCGCGACGTTGGCAATGGTCACGCTCGGTGATCGGATCTATCACGGCCAGGTGGCAAGCGCGGCTTGCACCGGCTGTCATGGTACCGATGGTACGGGCACGCCGCTCGGGCCGCCGCTGACCGCGCACGCGTGGCTATGGAGTGATGGCAGCTATGCTGGCATCACGCAGAGCATTCGCGATGGGGTTGCCAACCCGAAACAATATCGCAGCGCCATGCCGCCGATGGGCGGAGCGCAGCTGTCAGCCGATCAGCTGTCTGCCGTCGCGGCGTACGTCTGGAGTCTGAGCCACACGCAGCGCTGAAATTGAGCTGAGCGCCCGTGACGCGCCGTTGAATTGGGTGGCACGCTCGGTGCCCCGGATCTAATCCCATGTTGAGATAGCGGTGGGCTTGCGCGTGCGCATGCGCGTAGGCGCTGAGCGTATGACGCGATCGGTGTTTGATTGTGCGTGTTGGTTGCGCGCACACATACACGCGCGCGTGCGACTCGCAGTGCCGCTGCGCTTTCGGTGCGCGGCTCCCGCGGCTATTCATACCGTTAAACGTTGTCGCAAAGCACCGACAGACGACGCGTCAATTTATTTGATCGCGCTGTCGTCAACCAAGTTGGCGCTCAGGCGCTAGTGAGTCACGGAAGCGGCACGCACCGTGCGGTGCTGATCGCTTGTCAAGGTGACAATCCGTGCACCCTTGCTTAGGGAAGGAAAGCATCATGCAACTTAATACAGTTCGATTCGCGGTTTGCGGCGCGGTCGCGGCCGCACTCGCAGCCTGCGGGGGATCGAGCGACTCCAGCTCAACCGCGTCAACGGCTTCAACCATGCAATACGGCACTGTGCCGGTAGTGATGAGCGATGACGCCGCCCAGGACTGGGCTACGATCGGAGTGAAGGTGCTCAGCATCGCGCTGATTCCGCAGGGCGCAGGCAGCAACGTCACGGTCTATACCGCGCCGAGCACGACAGTGCCCTACACCAATCTCGCGCAGCTCGATCAGCTCGGAGAGCTCCTGGGCAACGCTCAAGTTCCTGTTGGCACCTACAGCGGCGCCTTGATTACCATCAGCGGCAATCCGGGCGATGTGTTGCTGACCGCGTCGGCCGATCCAGAGGCGGGCTTCTCACTCGCGGCCGGCACCGCGGTGCCGAGTGCGGATATTCAGATACAGCACGTGCAAGGCACTGCGCCGAACCTGACCGTTCCGATCACTCTAGGTCTGGTCTCGCCGCTGGTTGTGACCACGAGCTCGACAGGCAATGCGATCGATATCGAATTCGATCTTGCGCATCCGGCCTTTATTGTCGGTCATCTGCCACCAGGCGCCAATGCCACGCAGTGGGCCGTCAACTTTACGGGTCCCGTGCGTCACCATCTGCTCGCTGACTTAAGGCGGCTGGTCTTGCGCCATACTTATGGCACGGTCACGGCTATTTCCAGCGACAACACCTCGATCACGATCAACAAGGACTTCCCGACACTTCCGGTCGTGTCACCGGAAACTTCGGTGCCCAGTGGGATAGCGCTGAACATTCTGGCCGATTCCGTCAACGGCACGCTGCTCTATGACGTGGACACGAAGAGCGACACGACGATTACGAGCTTTGCGGGGCAATCGAGCCTCAACGGCGAGTACGTGCGCGTCGCGGCCCGCTATCAGCAGGACGGCACGCTGGTCGCGACACGAATCTGGGCCAGCTCGAGCTTCAATAATGTATGGGTCAGTCCCGAAGGTCACGTGCTGGACGTCAACAGCAACACGGACGTCATCACGGTAACAAACGAGGCCGGCGTGGGTGTGCCACTGACGATCAATAGCAGCACGAAGTGGTTCTTCCGGCAGCCCTGGAATGCCGTCGCCGATGCGACGCCTATCGCCACCGGAACCGCTTTCCTGGCTTCGCAGGACATCGTACGCGGATACAAGATCCATGCGAGCGTCGTGGATCCGCTCGCTTCGCCGTTCGTGGCAGAGGAAATCGATATCGAAACCGCGCAGTACTCGGGATTGGTTTCGCAGGCTACCTCGGCCGGTTTTACGACCACGCACAATTTCGTGCGCGCCATTAATGATTACAGCGTCCCTCTGGACTTCATCTCTTCCTCCACGGCCAACGGCAATAATCCCATGACTGGCAATGCCATCACGGGCTTCAAGTTCTGGAACTTCGCCTATCCGACACTGGTGGATGCGAGCAGCAGCGATTTCGTTGCCGCCACCGACGGTACGGTGAGCTTCGGGGGCAGCGCGAGCGCGATTGTTCCCTGGGCTGTGACCTATACCATCTGGGGCGATCCGGCCAATTTGACCGGCTGGAGTGCGGCTACTTCAATTCTGGAGCCCACACCGCTGCCGATCGCTACGGTCGCGACTGCGCCAGCAACCTCTGGCAGTGGACTTGCCTTCACGATCACCGTGCCCAATGGCGCGCAGCCGGTGACTGTCGACGTCAGCGATACCAGTGGCTCGGCAACGCTGGTCTATCAGGTCGACTACACCAACGGCGTCGTCACGGTGAGCCCGATTGATATCACGACCTCTGCAGGACTTACGACCTTCACCGATGGGCTTGCGGCCGGCACATTGGTTCGAGTCTACGGAGTGCCGCAGTCCGGCGATACGGTCAAGAGCTATGTGGTGACTTACTTTACCGGTACGAGTCCAGCGAGCTGAAGAAGCTGACAATGAGCGAAGACGGCGGGGCCTTCAGGGGCCCCGCCGCCGACGCGCGCCGAAGATCGAACGGGGGGAGCGAATTTCTTTATTGCCACGATGCGGTCAACATCAGATAGACGACGCGTCCTGGGTCGGGCTCGAAGTAGCGCATGTTGCTCTCATTGACGATGAGCGTTTCCTGGTAGTGACGATTGGCAATGTTGTTGAGACTAAGAAATTCACTCAGATGCCATTCGCTCAGCGTCTGTTCCAATCCAACTTTAAAATTCTCATCCCAGAAGCCAGCCGCGGCGGCGGTGTTGAGATCGTTCGCATAGATTTGCGCGCGGCCGACGGCTTCCAGCGTGGCCGAAAGTCCCCATTTCATCGGCCGCCAGGTCAGGCCTGCATATAGAGAGTTCTCTGGTACCGCGGGCAGTCGACTGCCCACGGCCACAGGCTTGTCGATGCAGGGCGTCGTGATACAGGTTTGATAGGACTGCGCCACTTCGGCACGAATCCAAGTGTAAGCCAGCCGCGAACTGAATCCCGCGCCCAGGATGCCGGTCGCCCCGACTTCGGCGCCGCGGCGTTCGGTCTCCGGAATATTCTGATAGACCGAGCGGCCGCCGCTGTTTTGCTGCACGGCCAGCTCGTCGTGCGTATCGATATAGAAGCCCGTCACGTCGAACGCGAGCCGCGGATCGGAAGTCTTGAGCCCGACCTCATAGTTATCGCTGTGCGCCGGCCGCAGGCCAATATTCAGACCCGGCGGATTACCGTTGACCGAGCGGTAAGCGAGATCGTTGAGCGTCGGGGTTTCAAATCCGCGCCCATATGCGGCATAAAGCGACACATCGGGCTCGACGCGGTAGGTCACACCGGCGACCGGATCGGTGGCCTCGTAGTGCACCGCCGTGAGCGGCTCCACGCCGGGCGCCGCCAGACGATCATAAGAGCCGATATCGACGAGACTGTGACGCAGTCCGGCCAGCAGTCGCCATTGTGACGACGGATCCCACTGGCCCTGCAGGTACTCGTCAGTATTGAAAGCCCGATTGGTCTGATCGCGGCGCAGCGCACCTTCTACTCCCAGATCGTGACCGATGAAATTGAGGTAGCCATATCGCGTCTCATCCAGATCGTCGTAGCTGACGCCGGCCGTGAGCCGCAATGGCGTGCCCAGCAGCGAGAGCTGATCGGATACGTGCATATCCGTGCCGCCGTAGACATGTCCCAGATCGATGACACCGCCGGGACTAGTGGCTATGAGCTCGGTGGCCTGTGGAATGGCCTGAAACTGTGTCGTGGCCCGATGCCCGCCGTAGACCATCGCGTACAGATCTATGCCGTCGCTCAAAGTCTGCTCGTAAATGACACCTGCCTGTTCCTGGCTCAGGTTCTTGCGCGTGTTATAGGTCAGAGCACCGATTCCGGCCTGCGTCGGATCCGCGAGCTGAGCCTGCGTCAGGCCCAACGGATCCTGCACGAAGGGCGTTTCGACGCCGTTGACCACGAGCGTGACGCGCGCATCGTTGGCGAGTTCGAGCCTGACTTTGGTGTTGAAGTGATTACGCTCCGCGGCGCTGTGTTGGCGATAGCCATCGGTGCTGAAATGCGCGGCATCGATCATATAGTTCAAGTCGCCAGCGGTGCCGCCGCCCTTGACTGCATAACGCTGCGTATTGAACGGACCCACCACGGCCGTGCCGCCGAGCTCATATCCGGGCGGACCGTCTTCGGTGAAAACCGAAATCACGCCGCCGGAGGCGTTGCCGTAGAGCGCCGAGAACGGCCCCCGTAGTACCTCGATGCGATCAGCCGAGTCGAGGTCGAACTGCGAAAACTGTCCCTGTCCATCGGGCATGGTGCCGGGAATCCCGTCGGAATACAGGCGCACGCCACGCACGCCGAAGCTCGAGCGCGCGCCGAAGCCGCGAATCGAGATCTGCAGGTCCTGCGCGTAGTTCTGGCGGTTTTCAACCGAGGCCCCGGGTACGCCCGCGAGGGACTCGGAGAGGTTTTCCTCCAATTGCCCCTGCTGGATCTCGCGCTTGTCGACTACATCGATCGACACGGGCAGATCCAGACTCGACTCGGCGTAGCGTGTGGCCGTCACCACGATCGGTGCCAGGCTCTGTAAGCCATCTTGCGCGCTAGCTGGGGCCTGCGCCGACGCTCTCGAGCTCCACAGTAGCGCGGCGCCAGCGACTGTTGCGCCGAACGCTATAGCCCGTCTGCTCGACGGCAGCCGTGAAGTCGCGGGCGAGCTGGCTTCGAGCTTGGTCTGTGACATCGTGCCCCCTGTATCGTCGCCAACGCGCACTACCGGGCCAGCCCGATTTTATGTTGCGTGCGCTGCGCGCTCACTTAGCGCGTGAATTAAAGCATCTTTTAACGCGTATGCCTTAGATTCATTGCGTTGCGCCCGCCCGACGCTAGCTCACGAACTATAGTTCGATAAGTGCGGCCGATTGCCGAATTGTCCAAATCCGATGCTGAGGCGTGAAAGACGCCCTGCGCTCGAAGATGGCAACATCCGGCTCAGAAAAGTGGCGTCCGTGCGTTCTGTTGCGCATTTACGACCACTGTGAGCAGGACAGATTTCTGAATTTTAGGGGGTTCGTTATGGACTTTGTCGCGTTAAAGAAGACTCGCGCCTATTTTGTAGGCGGTGCGGCCATTGCCGCCCTGAGTATCGGCGCTGGCACTGCTTGGGCGCAGACTGCCGAGACTGCCGACACGACGGGTGAGCTCGAGACGGTCGTCGTTTCCTCGACCCGCTTGCAGAACGCCGGGTTCGACGCGCCGACGCCAACCCAGGTGTTGAGCTCCGAGGATCTGGCGAAGATCGCCCAGCCCAACCTCTTCGACGCGGTGATTCAGCTGCCCGCCCTGCAGGGCAGCACCGGCCAGACCTACGAGACCGGTTCCACGAGCACCGGACTGCAGGGTCTGTCCGCCTTCTCCCTGCGCGGCTTCAGCCCTCTGCGTACTCTGACGTTGCTCGATGGCCAGCGCGTCATAGGCGCCAACTACAATGGCGTCGTCGACGTCAGCCAGTTGCCGCAGATGTTGGTGCAGCGCGTGGACGTCGTGACCGGTGGCGCGTCGGCCTCCTGGGGATCCGACGCCGTCGCGGGTGTGGTCAACCTCGTGACCGACAAGAAGTTCGAGGGCTTCAAGGTCGATGCGACCTTCGGCACCAGCACCTATAACGACAACCACACTGGCAAAATCGGTATAGCGGGCGGCACCTCGTTCCTGGACGGCCGGGGCCATATAGAGGCCGCCGTCGATTACGAGAACGATCAGGGAGTCATAACGTCGGGAAGTCCCTGGAACAACTTCGGCTGCGCCGCACTAGATGGCCGAAATTTTGACACCTGTGCAGGTTCCCCGAGCTATGGCAGCGCTGCGGCCACGCCGGCCGGCCAGCCAGAACTCAATTGGGCCAGGTACGTGCAGACTGCCAATACGACAACAGGCGGCATGATCATCAGCGGTCCGCTGCATGGCACCGCCTTCGGACCCGGCGGTACGCCCTATGCCTTCAATTTCGCCGGAGGCGGCGCGCCCTCGCTAGCCGGCTTCTCGG
>JBEKUL010000125.1:0-8384 GCA_049515055.1 Steroidobacteraceae bacterium
GTCAGGAATGGCAAGGATACGTTCATCCGGTAATCGATATCGGAGTGGTCATCGTCGAATTCCTCATAGCGGTGTTCAACACCCGCGGATTGAAGACGCTTCGAAAGAATTCGCATGCCATAGTGGATGTGGTACTGATCCCGCGACCCGCAATCTAGATAGATCCCGCGCAGCAATCGCAGGTTTTTCCGGTAACGATCGACAAGTCGAATTGGGTCATGCTTCTGCCAGGCCCTCCACCTTTCTGGGATAACCTCGCCGGTTTCGAGATTGAACGGCAGTTTGAACCCATTGGGTACCTTCGGATCAGGATCGTAGGTTGCCGCCATACACAGGTTCATGAGGGCATGGCCCTCGGCTGACGATAACTTTGGCTTCTTCCATAGGGCGGCCAGAAAGCGAGCCACGCGCCCGTCATCAAGGCCCCGGTCAGCGCCCCGCTGCATTTTCAGGACGTCGTAACGACCGGATTTGCGCCGTCGCGAACGGAACTTCGCAAGCTCATTCAGGGTGTTCGGCCAATCGCACCAGTACACATAATCAAAATAGGCATCACCCGAGTGATCCGCAATCGCGCCCCAGGTCGAGGGGTACTTCATACCATGGATGATCGCCCCATAGCCGCCGGATGATTTGCCGAAACATCCTCGATGCTCGCGCGAGGCGCGGGTTCGAAATTCCCGGTCCACGAACGGAATGATCTCGCGGATAAGGTAATCCGCGTAGGGGCCGACGGCCGAAGAATTCACGTACTGGTTTCCACCGAGCGCCGTGAAGCAGTCTGGGAAAACTATGATCGCCGGAGCCATCCTGCCTTCGTGCACTAGCCTCGCCGCGCGCTCCGGCACATTTTCACTGAAGTTCTTCCAGGCAATGTGCGAGAGACCCGAGCCCGTAAACCCCACCATGTCCATGAGCATCGGGAAGCGCCTGGCACGCGAGCGTGCTGCGTCGTACCGCGGTGGCAACCAGACGGCGAGTCGACGGACGTGCGGATCACCCAAGGGATTGCCCTTCAGAAGTTCCGACACGTGCTCGAGCAAGATGACCCTGCCCTCCTTCCACTTCGGTCGCTTCAGCGCCATGGAATTTGCTCTCTCACTTTGCTAGTGATGTACGTCATTTCGAGGGGAGCGTCGCCGACACCAATGTAACGACTGATAACGTCCGGATGGGCTAGGGTACGTCAATATTAGCACTACCCGAGTGTACGATTACCGGAACACACAGCCGGATGATTGGAGGATTTGCCCATGTTTATGGTGAAGTGCTGACGAGGGACACCGGACCGGGAAATGAGACACGGGAGCATTTGGGTCGATGCGGATGCCTGTCCGAAGGTCATCAAGGACATCCTGTTTCGAGCAGCCGAGCGTACCGGAGTCACTGTGACGCTGGTCGCAAACCAACCTCTCCCGGTTCCACGTATCCCGAGCCTGCGGGTTCTGCAGGTATCCTCGGGGTTCGACGTTGCTGACGATGAGATCGTGAAGCACCTGACAGCGGGAGATCTCGTCATCACCGCCGATATCCCCCTGGCAGCGGAGGCTATCGCGAAGGGCGCGGATGCGCTCAATCCGCGTGGTGAGCGCTACTCGCCGGACACGATTCGCGGAGTTTTGACGATGCGGGACTTCATGGACACGATGCGATCGAGCGGCAACGTCGGTGGCGGCCCGCCACCGCTCACCCAGGCCGATCGCAACGCATTTGCGAGTCATCTTGACAAGTGGCTGTCGCGTCGTCGTCAAGTCTAACAAGCAAGGTTCTGCCGCCGGCCTCACCGTCGCATCTGCAGGGGCACCGAACGCCATCCTTTGTTGCCATGGAGCGATTATCCCATCAGTACGCTAGAGCGAATAGACTGCGGCCAGGGCCTGGGCTTCCTTTAGCTTAATTGCGCAGCGAGCCCTGCAGGAGATCCTATGTGGCGACTGTTCAATATTGCGATGCGGATTGTAAGCAGCCTTATCGGCGCAGCTATGATTTGCATGGGGGCGATCTGGATTCTCCAAGGCCTCAATCTGGCATTCCGCGTTGGGTTCATGGTCGGCGACTTTCATTGGACGATTTACGGCGCGATCCTCGCGCTGCTCGGCACCGCCCAAGTTTTCTGGAGCAATACCCGGCAAAGACCATGAGCAGTTGGAGGCCAGCGCCAGCCTTACCGCTTCGTGCGCCCAGTTCGAGCCTTCCCCGTCCTGAACCGGCATCTGGCCCTCGATAGGCACTCAACCACGGGGAGGGCACGCGACTCGGCCCCAATCGATCAGCTCTTGCCAGTTCTCGGACCCAGAAAGAACCACAGGATAAAGCCGAGTACCGGTAGCACGATTACGACCACGGTCCACAGGACCTTCTTCGCCGTCTCGGCTGCGCTTTGCAATACATTGACGATGGCCCAGATGTCGGCAATCAGAACAACAAGTCCCCAGAGACTGTACATTACGCTAACTCCTTCGCTTGCTCCCGCCGTTGAGCTAAATCACGCAGCTCGAAGATGTCGTTAAGATCGTCTTCCGCGAGCTACGCTCATAGAGGCATCCCGCGAATGTCCTCTCGTGCAATAATACTGCGCACCGTTAAGTAACGGTTACGTACTGTGGTCGGAAAACCATCGCGATCTTATTGAAACCTTGATGCCAAAAAGGCCGCGAGCGCTGCCTCGAACTCATCCGGCTGTTCAATATGCGAGACATGGCCGGCATTGGCGATCTCAACAAGTTTTCCGTCAGCGAGATCTTTAGCTGCTTGTCGACCGAGTGTTGGCCAATCCCCCAGCGACTTGACAGCCCCGGGCGCGGCGTAACGACGGAAGAATACGCTGTGATCACTTTGCCCTATTATCAGCAAAACAGGCATTTTCAATAATCTGTATTCTTGCCGGATCGGCTCATCGAAAATCATTTCGTAGGTGAGCGCTGAGGCGCGCGCCCAGCGCGGGTATTCGGGACTCAGCAAGACTCGCGAGAACATATCGACATAGTGATCGGCAATTGATGGCCACCCGACAAAGTACGCGCCCATGAAGGCGCGATAGCTGGCTGGCGTCTGCGCCATTTCAGTGTTGATCAGCGCCTCGAGAGGCTGCGGCGGGATGACGGCGCGGTAGTCTTCGAGCCCGATGGGGTTTTCCAACGCCAGGACTGCCGTTGTCTCTGGATAGTTGCGGGCGAAGTAGACGGCGAGCATGCCGCCGAAGGAATGACCTACAATGGCCGCGCGCGTAATACCGAGTTTGTCGAGCAGCATCTTCGTATTGCGCGCGAGAAGATCGAAATGATAGTTAATGTCCGGCTTCGCCGACTTTCCAAAACCAATTTGGTCCGGCACGATCACGCGATAACCCTTGCTTGTCAGTGTCGCTATCGTGTGCGCCCAGTATTCGCCCGTAAAACTCTTGCCATGCAGGAGTACGACCGTTTTGCCGTTCGCTGCTGTGGCCGGCGCTACATCCATGTAGGCCATCCGCAGCGGTTGGCTCTCAATGATCAGGTCGAAGAAATGTACGGGATACGGATAGTTGATGCCTTCGAGACCGATGCCAAGCGGTTGCAGTTCCGGCGTCTGCGCCCTGGCCCCCGAAATCAGTGCGGTAGCGGTGAGCAGAGAAGCCAAATATCTGAAGAAACGATGAGTCATAACAAAGCGAAGATCATGATCGGGCTCAATGCCGCTGGATCGGGCGCTTCAACGCATCCCAACAAAGACTAAGGCCCAGCCGAAGGATCCAGTGATTCGACTATGTAGCCGAATGATACGCGCTTGGATCTCAGATTAGGTCAATCCGAAACACATAACCCCCGGACGGGCTGTTGAGCGGCGGGAAGCCGGGATGTTGATAGGACGGATTGTCGATAGACCAACCCGGATGCTCGCCGGCATCGACGCCGAAAAGCACACCATCGGCCACAGTGACGTCATGGATGTCGCAAGAGCCGGGGACGAATTCTACGACCTGAACTACTCTACCGGTTTTAACCTCGTACTTGATCAAGCCCGGTGTGTAACCTTCATAGCCAGGAACGTCAGGCTTCTGGGTCCCGGTAACCTGCCAGATGAACCCATTGTCCCATTCAATGCCGTGAAGCCGTTCGCTCAGGCTCGGTATACGAGTGACCGGGAACATGTAATCGACCTGCCAGCTTTCCGGATCGATGCGTATAAGAGCTTCCAGGCGGTTTGCGTATATCCAGAGCTTGCCATTTTCCCAAGCTAGACCGTGGGTGGTGCCGCCATTGTCCGGCGGACCAAATGGTATCTGACGTTGGCTGATCTGCTTGGAGTTAATATCGGTCTGAAATATTCCTTCGATAGGAGGGGTGGGGTGTTCTATCTCCGAGTCACCGTTCGCGCCGCTCCAGATGCAACCGTCTCCGTAAGCCATGCCGCTCGTGTCCTTGCAATTCGTAATAACCGTGTGCAAAACCTTACCGTTTCGATCTAACAGCCATGCGGCTTCCGGCTTGTTGTCGTGTCTTTGCTCCTGTACCCAAAAGCCTCTTCCGTCGGGGTCGGTCGTGATTGCGTTCGGCCACGAGGGTGGGGTCAGGAATAATTTTGTCGTTTTCGCCATCCGCTTTTGAGGTGCGGCTCGTGTGCCCCGACCTTCCGCCGGACCGCGGCCAAGAGCATCCGTGCCTGCCGCCCGAGGTGCCACCTCTGTCTGTGGCGCGGACGCAGCGCCTGCGCTCACTCCTAAGCCCAAGCCAATTCCCACGCGCGCACCCGCGGTGAGAAACTCTCTTCTGCCCATAAGATTGGTCATAAAAATCTCCCCAATTGGGGCATTAGGCGTTAAACACGGCGAGAAACTTCCGGCATAGATGCTCAGCTCACCACTTGGCGCGAAAACCGAACGCTATGACGCGCCCAATCGGATTGCCGACAACGTTATTGTAGCCGATCGCCGAGTTATAGAATGCTGGCGCGCTATTAGCGATATTGGTGACGTTCATGAAGAATATCGTGCCGCGCGCGCCTCATACGCTAACCGACCGCATCTGGTTTTCACGGGCGTTGGAGCGCATGCTACTAGTAGCGGTGAGCCGAACAGTCGCAAAAGGATCAGGCTCCTCGCGCGAATGTTCCCGAATTAATACAAATGAGGTGATCCATCATGGCTTTGTACATGTTCATGGGGAAGTACACGCCCGGTGCGATGAAAGCAATCATTGATACAGGCAGCAATAGAGAAGCGGCGGCCCGACAGGCGGTAGAGGCTGCGGGCAATAAATTAATTGGTTTCTACGGAATGTTTGGGCAGGACTACAACATTGCGATGATCGTTGAGGCACCGGGTCATGCCGAGTATATAGGTGCGATCGCACCCGTCCTCAGCAGCGGCGTCTTCGAATCCTATAAGACGATTCCGCTCTACACGTCTGCTGATGTCTTGGCTTCGGTACCAATTGCCAAAAAGGTCCGAGCAGTCTACCGGCCACCTGGGAGCTGAAGCGCGCCGACAGCTCGAGGCGGCTTGAGCGCAGTCGGACAAACGACACGTGCATTAGGCACCAAACGGCGCGGCCCTTTGGTACGCGCCCAGATCTGCGCATACGAAATGCTATGTCGAAGGCTGCCGCCCTTTCATGGCTTGATATCATCGGATTGAATCAGTCTCTGCGCCGCGAGCCCCTGATTAATCGCACCAACAATCTTCTCCGTCAACGCATTCTTCCCCCAAACGCCCCAGGCAAGCTTGGCAAATATCGACATCAAGGACCCCCCTTCCATCCATCGTTGAAAGATGGCGTTTGCCCGCGAACTGATGTCGTCCTTGATCGAACCGACATCGAATGTTTGATACGGCCATAGCGGAAGCCCCTCTTCGGCCCGGACGGTCTCGACGAGCGGAATGATGGGCAGTTCCGTCGCGCCCGGCGACTGCGGCACCCGGTAGCTTTGGGCCCACGGCTTGTCGCGCCATTCATCAAAAAGCGGATTGTCTTCCTTGAGCGTGAAGGAAGAGCGTAGGAACTGCTGGCAGTTGCGACGCCCCAGCCAGTAGTCGTGCAGACGATAGCTGCGACTCAGAAAGCCAGAGAAACCGCCCAGACCGCCGCATGCAATCCACGGCCCAGATCTTTTGGGATCGTCAGGCGCACCGTTGATGCCAGGCTCTGGGCGCACCGGGGAGATAAGAAATCGGCTGTAGACATCATCGCTTGCCGCTAACGCCAGCTCCTCGGGCTTAAAGCGAGCCTGTTCCTTATAGACCCCCAGCAATGCAAAAAGCGCGTCCTGCAGCGGGACGTCTTGTTCGGATTCGACGGGAGTCGTCGCGATGACTTGCGGAAATGGGTCAACAATGATGACGGCCTTGCTGGCAGTGTGACCGTCGCGGTCATTGCGCTGAATCAGACCACCGGCCAACTCACTGCGGGCCAACTCGAACGGATCGTTGTCGATGCAGCCGCCGTCGAAATTCACAAAGTTATAAATGGGTTGATCCTGTGGCGTACCGCCGGTCGGCCACGCCGGCTGCAGTAGCACGAGTGTCGGAGGCTGGTCAGGGACGCCCGCTGGCAACAGCACCGGCAGGTTGTTGTAATCGGATCGACTACGCGTGAGCTCGCGCGGCCGAAGACCAAACGGAAAGGCTGCCGACGCAATGGCAGCTCGCTTGAAGAGAGGATTGAGTGGCGGGGGCTTGGAGAGATCGATTTCATATTCGTAGGAGCATCCGGGAATCGTCCTGATCGCCGGCGCCGGCGCTTGCCCGCCGTGTGTAACTGCGAAGCGCACGACGTCACCGTGCGACACCATACCCTCCTCATAGTCACCAACGCCACGAGCCCGATACGCGTACGGAAAAACCGGGGATATTGGTCAGAGTCGGCATTACGCGCAGGTTTTGCGCAAAGTACGCCCGTGGTTGGCCAGGCCTTGGATTAAGGACCTGATCCGCGATCTGATCGATGATCGTTGTGTCCAGAAGCGATGCCGGTCGGGCGCCCCCGGCCAAATCTTGCTGCTTCAGGAGCTCCGAAATGTCGATGCGCTCGACCCATGCGGTGAACAGGGGGTTTAGCGGTCCATTTTTCTGCTCTAATCCCGGTTTCACTGGCGGAAAGCGAGCCTGCGCATTGGCCGCGACGATCGCGGCGGTGAGAGCGCCGGCGGAGGCGCCGCTCATCACCCGTAGATTGATCCCGTGACTGGGCACGGAGCCGGGCGCGACAGCCCGTTGCAGATACCACGCCTCCAGAGCCTCAAGGAGAAAATCGAGCACTCCAGCGGTATATGCGCCCGCTGACACGGCGCCCGCCATTGTCAGTCCGATCTCAAAAGTGCGCTCAACGCTCTCGTCCATAGAGTCGCGCCGCCCCGTCTTCCCTTCTGGTAGAAGATACTTCCGCGCTAGCTCTCCTGTCGAACAGAGCATGCCATATCGCAGGGAGCGGACGGCGCTGCCGAAGTCGTGAATAATGACATCCTCGGCGGGCCGGTTTCTGTCTGACCGGGAGTGCTCCGGCCTCGCACGTCAATACCTAGACCTCAGTGTCTCTCGCAGGTGATCGAGCGATGTCTGCTAACCCTTTTCTCGGTGAGTTCGTAAATTTCGGCTCAGTCATCGTGCTGGCAGTGGGCGTGCTGTTTCCAATTGTTGATCCGCTTGGAGGGGCTCCGATTTATCTTGCCATGACCAGTGGCCTTACATCGGTAGAGCGAAACCGAATGGCGAGGTTAGTTGCAATCAATAGCTTCCTCTTACTCCTCAGTTCAGCGCTGATTGGCGCCTATGTGCTTGACTTCTTCGGTCTGTCAATTCCGGCGGTGCAAGTCGCAGGGGGCGCCGTGGTCTGCATGATTGGGTGGTCACTGCTGAATAGTCCCGTTTCGCCGAAAGCGCTTGGACGCAGTGATGCGCAAACGACCACTCCCGAGGATCTGGAGCAGCGCGCGTTTTATCCGATGACGATGCCGCTAACTGTCGGGCCTGGCTCGATCTCCGTAGCGTTGACGCTCGGGGCCAATCCGCCACCCGGCCTGCGGCCATTGCTTCTGACAACCCTCGCGCACGCGGTGGGCATCCTGCTCGTGGCCATCAGCGTCTTTCTCTGCTATCGCTACGCCGATCGAATCGTCTCGAAATTAGGCCCGACCGCTACCAGCGTCGTGGTGCGCCTCTCGGCGTTCATTCTGCTGTGTATCGGTGTCCAGATCTGCTGGAACGGAATCCACGCGCTCATCGTCAGCGGCTTCTCTCGCCAGATCTCGGCGCTCTGAAATTGAGCAATCCCGGTACCGGAGCGGTGGGATCTGGAGGAATTTGCCGTCACCAGGCAAATAACTATAATCATCCTGGCGACCGATAAAAGAAGCTGCAGGGGAGAATAATGGAACATCAGTTCGCCAATCCGGCGCCGCTCGGTCTGATC